>JAGOIY010000013.1:10188-25832 GCA_017995405.1 Candidatus Cloacimonadota bacterium | reverse complement strand
AGCTAAGCGAGTGGTGGGTGAATTTCTTTTTTCAATCTGTGTACTCACCGCTTTCTGTGTCCTCTGTGAAGTCAGTTCAGATGATTAGAAAAAGCCGGTGGAAGCATCCACCGGCTTTTTCAGTCTATCTCTTGGCTCTTTATCTCTTTGTTAGGAATTCATGTTACAGGAGCTCAATGTTTTCGGCTGTGATGCCCTTGAAAGCATTGCGGGTATCCAGAATGGCCACTCCGCTGGCCGCTATTTTGGCATAATCGAGATTGGAGTGATCGGTGATCAGGATGATCAGGTCATATTTCTTGAGGTTTCCGAGGGACACGGTCTGATACATCCGGCCGTTTTTCTCATGGTGAAATTCCGGCACATAGGGATCGTGGATCTCAAAATCGGCCGAGACCTTTTCGAGCTGAGTGATCACACCTTCGATGGGGGATTCGCGCATGTCGCGGATGTCTTTTTTGTAGGCAGCGCCCAAGAGCAGGATCTTGGCCCTGGAGATAGCCACGCCCTGTTTATTGAGGATGCGGATGGCCCGCTGGACCACAAACTCCGGCATGGCGATGTTGATCTCTCCGGCCAGCTCGATGAGGCGGGTATGAAAATCAAACTCGCGAGCCTTCCAGGTGAGGTAGAAAGGATCGATGGGAATGCAGTGTCCACCTACTCCGGGACCGGGATAGAAGGCCATAAAGCCATAGGGCTTGGTCCTGGCGGCATCCACCACTTCCCAGATGCTGATGCCCATGCGGTCGCAGAGCACGGTCATCTCGTTGGCCAGGGCGATGTTGATGTTGCGGAAGGTGTTTTCATAGATCTTTTCCATCTCAGCCACTTCGGGAGACGAAACCAGATGGACGGGAGCGTCCAACACACTCTCGTAAAAGAGCTTGGCGATTTCGTTGCAGGCGGGGGTCATGCCGCCCACGACCTTGGGGGTGTTGTGGGTTTTGTAGGTCTCGTTGCCTGGATCCACGCGTTCCGGTGAGAAGGCCACATATACATCCTCCCCCACTTTCAGCCCCACTTTTTCCAGCTCCGGCACGATGATCTCACGCGTGGTGCCAGGATAAGTGGTGCTTTCCAGCACGATGAGGGTATGTTTGTTCAGATGCGGTGCCATCGCTTTGGTGCAGGCTTCAATGTAGGTGGTATCAGGCTGGTGGTAAAGGTCCAGGGGAGTGGGAACCGCGATGAGCACGATGTTGACTTCTTTCATGCGGGTGTAATCATCTGTGGCGGAAAGCTTTTGGGAGCTCACAACCTCCACCAGATGAGCGTCTTCCACGTCTCCGATATAGTTTTTCCCGGCATTGACATGCTCGATGGCATACTGGCTCACTTCAAATCCCAACACTTCATAGCCTTTTCTGGCAACGGTCACGGCCATGGGCAGGCCCACATAGCCCAAACCGACCACTCCGATCTTGACACTCTTGTTCTTAACGCTTTCTAATAATGACATTATACCTCCACGGGATGAATAGAATAAGCGACTGGCTGCTCCTTGAAAGACAACCCTTCAGGCTTGAGACACAAATTTTCTGAGGCCGGTTTCTTGTAAAGATTATTCCATCAGTTGCTCCTGGAAGCGGGACCGGTTTCCCATAGTCTGCCCAGTGGGCTGGTCCCGAATAGCTGACTGCTTAGCCACTATTGCATGATATAATCATGGTTTTGGCGTAAAGATTGCACGTGGAATTTATATGTAGTGATTACAGTTTTTTTGTAATGAGGATAGGATATGAAACTTGATGAATTGTTGCTGCAGGCCGATCAAGATCACAATTCCGGCCTGAACTGCGCCCAATCTGTACTGAAACAGTTTTGTCAGTCCGGAGGGTTGCCAGCGGAGAAGTATTTTTTACGTTTGAGCTCTGGTCTGGGCAGCGGCATGAAAGTGGGTAGCGTATGCGGTGCTCTGAGCGGAGGGATCATGGCCCTGGGACTGCATCTGGGCAGCGAGGATCCCGCCCGCAAAGCCGAAATGGATGCCCCTGTCCGTGAACTGGTTACGAGGTTCAGGACCACAATGGCCCATAAGGAGTGCAACAAAATCATCGGCTATGACGTGTCCGATCCCACTCAACGCGCCATTGCAAGGGAGAAGGGCATCTTCGCAAGCCAGTGTCCCCTGGCGATCCGCACTGCTGTAACAATCGTTTACGATATCCTGAACCGTAATCAATAGCAGCCATCCAGACAAGCGTTTTCCCCATCTGACCAGCCAGGAGGCGGGCTTCTGAGTCTCAGATTTTTGCCAGTTTCAGCTTACCGCATCAGCATTGATACTCTTAAAGCAATGAGCCACAATTTATTGAGCCGTTCTTAAGCCATTTTATCCCCACCCTCTTTCTCCTTCCTTCCCGCATCCTATTACGGACTCATTACGGACTTAGTCCGTAATGAGTCCGTAATGATTCCGTAATGCTACTCGGCAAGGGAGCAGGGCCGGATATGGGGCTATGCTGACTAAAGCGTATATTTAACAGGCATATACATCTATATCGCCCAGACTTTCAAGGTCATAACAGCGATTGGAATAAGGAGAGATAAAGGATAGCTATCTGAGCAAAAGCACCCTGCGGTTGATCACCTGATCCCCGGTTTGGGCCCTGATCAGATAAAGGCCGGAGCTTAGATTCGCAGCATCCAGGGTGAAGCTATGGACCCCCTCGGACAGGTAAGCGCGCTGGAGTTCCAGGATTTTCTGGCCTTTCAGGTTATATAGTTCCACCCGTGTGTTCGCGGCCCTGCCAAGCTCCAGACTGACAAGGGAACTGGTCCTGAAGGGATTGGGTGCAACGTTAATCCTGGAGAGGCACAGCTCAGGTGCCACGGGATCGTCGGTATCGACTGGTCCCACAAAAACTTCGGTGAAAACCGGCTCGGATACGCCCATGGAATAAGTAGCCGTGGCAGAGAAATTGTAGATCCCTTCCAAAGCTGGTTCGGAGTATCCCAGCACACTCGCAGGCAATTGAACGATCTCAGTTCCCTCCAGGTAGAGCGTGACGGTGTGGATGTCATAAGGCGTTTCCGGGAGAGACCAATCTAAGGTTACCGCCCCAATGGCATCATAGCCATAGAAATCCACCAGGGGTTCACAGAGCGTCTGGGTATGCACCGTCCAGCCGAGGTCTTTGAGAATGCCCAGAACGATTGGAGATGGATATCTGGCCCCTCCACCCACGATTCCGGTTGGCACTCCGGATTCGTTTTCGGTGCTGTTATACGTGGTGCCGGATAGCCTGGCAGTTCTGGCCAGATTGAAAGCTCCGGCATAGAGAACAGGTTCAGTGCCTCCTCCCCAGGCTTCAGCCCATTGACCTTCATAACGCAGATTTCCACCCGTCAATTGGGCATTTAGAGTTGTGGAGGGATTGGTGAAGATGGCGGAGTCGGTAAGGTGCTGACCCTGGGTGTTGACGATATGGGTGTCGTAGAGGGCAGGCTGTCCCTGCATGGCTTCCCAGGGAAAAGAGGTCGTGAGCCCCAGCACCGATGGGTCCAGCATTCCATAGGAGCCATAGCCCTGCTGCACATAAAAGGAGGGCATGTATCCCAGGCCGTAGGCCACGGCTTTGAAGACCTCAGTCACAAAATCATAGCTGCCGGCGGGGCAGTTGTCGTCCAGTCCATAATACCAGGGATGATCGGCAGTGCCCACAATGAACATGTCCATATCTGCCTCTCCGGGATTGAGTTCGGTGCCGGCAATCATGTTGGCCATGGCAGTGCAATACCAGATATTGCTCTGCGGGGCGGAAGTGAAGTTGCGGACCATGTTTGGAACGAACACCATTACAAAGCCGGGGATTTGCTGAAATCTGGCATTGATCTTGATGGGGACATCCGAATCCAGAAGCGGTTCCCAAAGCGAGACGGCATGTTCAAAAGCGGCCATCTGCAGAGCGTCGAAACCCGTGTAGCTCACCTGGAAGCTCACGTTGGCCATCACGGCAGCGCAGTAAAGACAAAAAACCAAAGCAATCAGGTACTTCATGACATTCCTCCAGAATGTTTTGAGCCAGAAAACCTGTAACAGCTTAGCGTGTCAACAAAAATTGCCGCCTCAGCAGCTAAAAACACATATTTGGGTGGAAAGCTGTCAACAAGGGATAAATTGTGCTTAGCAGCCCGGCCGGAGAAATAGCGCTATTGAGACCGATTGGCTATGATAAACTGCTCGATCAGATAGCCAAAGGCCTTGGAAAACCTGCCTTCCCTGGCAAGAGAAAACCAGGCCCCGATCGCCACGATCAGCGCTCCCACAGCATCCAAACCCAGATCTTGCATCGTGTTGATCAGGGCCCGGCCATAATCGTAAACGCTACCCGGGAGGGTGGAATCCCTGCCTTTGAGCATATTGACACCGAGCAGCTGATCGGCACCAAATTCCAGCAATTCCCATATAGCTCCGAAACCCATGGTGAAAAAGAAGATGCATATGGCTGGCAGAACAGGTCTGAGGCCACTTGACTTCATATCTTTGCCGTAGAGGAGCCTGAAACCCAGAAAAGCCACATAGGTGATCAGCATTGCCGAACAGGTATGCAAAAGATCGTCCCACCACAGGAACCGATAGAAAAAGGAATGGATCTCTCCCAGATACATGGCGGCGATGATGAAGCCCAGATAGACCAATCGCCAGGATACCGGCAGCCTGGTCCTGAGCAACCATTGCAGAGGTTTGGCCAACTGAGCAAGGCTAGCGCACAATATGGCTGATGCCAGGCTAACCTTATCATTGGCAAGCATATACCTATAGGCGGCCCAGAGGCTGAGCAGCGTGATTACCCAGCGGACGGTGGTCTCTATGACGGGCAGCGTGATTCTGGATTTGGGCATGATAACTCCGGAATAGATTCAGCGCGGAAACGCGCAAGGGAACAGGGTCCCGCGGATTGCGCAGATTTCCCTGCGGATATCGCAAGATTATTCAGAGGGTCGCGTGGAAGTGAGCACCGGTGTTTCTCAACCTTCTCAACTATCTCAACTGCATCAATATCCGGTTGATCTGCTCCAAACTCTGTGCAATCTGCGGGAAACATGCCTGCCTTCTCAACTTTGTCAATAAACGACGGCCTCCAATCCTGGAGGCCGTCTGTATCGATTGATGATGGTTTATTGGCTGAGCACCATCTTGCGCGTCTGCTGATACTTAGGCGCGCTGAGACGGTAATAATAGACTCCGCTGGAACAAGGTCTGCCGCTGGAGTCCTTGCCGTTCCAGTTCACCTGATAGTGACCGGCGGCCTGGTCCACGTTTACCAGTTGTTTTACCAGCTGTCCTTTCAGGTTGTAGATTTCCAGTTTGACCGCTCCGGCATCTTTGATGCTGTAGCTGATCACGGTTTCCGGATTGAAAGGATTGGGGTAGTTGCCATTGAGGGATGTGACAGTCACTGGCGTGAGGTCATCGGCATTGGGAGAACCTTCCACCATAATGAAGTTTACAGTGGTAGTCTGGTTGAGATTGACTACCACATCTTCGATGGTTTGGGTCACAAAGCCGGTCGCGGAGGCGGTGACGTCATAGGTACCGACGGGAACGATGAGGGTGTAAGCTCCCGCTGAGTTGGTTGTGGCACTCACGCCTCCCGCAGTGACGGTGGCCCCCAGGATGGGAGTGGTATTCTGACGTCTTACCAGACCAGAGATCAAGCCGGTCTGAACGATCTTTTCAAGCACGTTCGAGAAGGAAGGCACCGAGGCCACGTCAGCGGTATACAGAGCTTTGACGGCCCAGCGATAGTTTCCGTTGGGCAGCATCTGCCATCCCGGATCGGAATGGTGAAGCAGGGTGACCTGTTCAGGTGTAAGCAGGGTCCAGCTGGCTTCGTTTACTTCCTGGCCCGCGCTGAGCCTCCATATTTTGTATCCGGTCAGAGATCTGTCCGATGCGGCGTGAGTCTTGAGCTGGTATGGCATGGGCAGGCTGGGCTCGGTCCGCTGGCTTCCTTCCTGCATGCGACGGGAAGGATGAGTGGTGGCCACGGGGTTGAAGTTGAAGCCCTGTCCACCCGCGGAACGGGTCTCAAACTGATCCATATCGAAGCGGACGACTCCATCAGGATGTCCCAGGGGCAGAAGGGCATTTCCGATATAGAGGTCATCAATGAACCACACATACCACAATCCGTCGTCGTTGGGACCATCAGTGGCATTGAAGGCCAGCTTGATCTGCATTCCTGAATAGGCCGCCAGGTCCACGGTGATGGGAGAGGCATAATAGTTCCAGCCACCCGTCTGAGTCGAGGCATCCCACAGGACTGTCCAGGTGTTTCCGTTGTCCGGTGAAACTTTCACATAATAGTGATCGTTGTTGGTGGATCCCAGGAACACATAGCTGTCGAAGTACAGATATCCAGAGGGCGGGCAGTTGAAGGCAGGAGTGATCAACCATTCATCCTGGTGAGCATAATCCCACCAGAGACCGGCCTGATAGCTGCCTTCGGTTGGGTTGACGGGAGATCCGCTAATGGTGAGCGCGCCGGCCCTGCACCAGGTGGGATAGACTCCGCTGGTATTGATGGGGCCGGTGTTGGTGATCGTCTGAGTCCAGCCCTGGGGCGGGAAGGTTTCGGATTCGAAGCTTTCCGTGACTTCAATGGCATTGGGATCAGGACTCTGCCAGCTGAGATCGACGGATGTTCCGTTCACAGCCTCTTCAGCCTCCACAGTGTGAGGCGCGTAGGCCACTTCGTTAAGAGTGACATTGCCCATGCTGTAGTTGGTGCCGGTGACGATGATATTGCCATTGACACTGGTGTAGCCGGGACACATGATCACATAGGCATAAGGTTGATTGGCATAGACGCTGGGGATAGTGAAAGCTCCCGCGGCGTTGGTGTTGGCATCATAATTGGCATAACCGGCCAGATGGATGGACGCGCCAGCCAAACCAGCTCCCGTGTCACTGGCAATCACAGTCCCGCTCACGTTCACGCTAGCCATGGGCTGCATGGTGACATTCAGGATCTCGGTCTCATCTTCTTCGATGGTAACCGTTTGGCTCTGATTGATATGGCCATAGGCGCTGAAGTTGATGGTATAGGTTTCTGGCAGGACGTTTTGGATGCTGTACTGGCCCTGGGCATTGGTAGTAGTGCCATAACCTCCTGTCTGGAATTGAACTATGGCACCTTCGATGGGCAGGTTACCGGCTCCCAGCACAGTACCGTTGATGTGTCCCACCCCACCTGGAATAATGTAGAAGGCGGTTTGGGCAAACTGGCCAGTGAGGGTACCTGCGGCCGTCATATTCATGGGATCGTAGGTGGTGGAGTCGCTGGAGATCTTACGGCAACGGTTGCTGCCAATGGTCTGGGCTTTGAAGTTATCAGCGGTGTTGTAATACTGAGTGTCCATGGGACGGTGGAAGGTGAGCACCAGGTTTTGGCCATCCAGATACATATAGGGAGTCGCGAAGGGGATCGTGATCACATTAGCGCCGGATGGGAAGTTCAGCGTGCCGTTGAACACCTGGGTGTGACCGTTGATGGGAATCCATCCCGCGGACAGGTCTGTGAGCGGAGTGGTGCCAATCCATACACTGATCGGCAGATTCTGCAGATTGCTCACGAACTGGTTGTTCAAACCCAGCCCGGTGATCTGACCCATGACGTTTCCGATTTCAGCGGGGAAGATCAGGTATTGATGCACCGAGTTTCTGTAGTACATGTCTATGGGGGTGCGGGCATTCTGGCTTCCGTCCCCAACCGTGAATACCATGATTCCGGCAGGCTGGATAAGGATGTTGAAAGTACCAGTTTGGTCGTTGAGGGGATTCTGGTCTCCCGTAAGCACTACTTTGCCATATACAGATGAAGCTCCTTCCACGGTGGGGGTCCAGGTGACCGGTACATCCACTGCCATGCCAGGATTGACCTGAACGCCAGGCGCGGACGCGAGTTCCACATCCCCAGGCCCGAAGAGCTTGACCTGATAGTCATTCTGAGGGTTGGTGCCCCAGTTGAAGATCCCCACCGTAAAGGTGGCAGGCATCCCAACCGAGGGAGTGCTGTTGCCCATGATGGTTGTGGCAGCCAGATCGTTGTCCGGGATCACTTCTATCATGACATCATCCAGATAGAAGGTGCGTGAAGTGCCTCCCAAGCCGTGTTTGAAGGCGATCACTCTGCCCGTGCCGGTGTAGGCGGCCATGGTGACCACAAACTCCTGGTAGGTGCTGGTCAGTGTGAGAGTCTGCACTTCCTGGAAGGTGCTGGCATCCTGATAGTCTGTCATGACGCCAACGATCAAAGGATAGCCAGCCGCGGCGCCTGAGCGGCCCCAGAACTTTACTCTGGTGGTATTGGTATTGATCGTGTTGGCCAAAGGCGGCGCTTCCAAAATCACCGTCGCGTTGGCATCGGTGGAGTTGAGCAACCTGACACAATTGGGCTGAGAGTGAGCGTATGTGGTGGAGGCGTAGGTGTTTACATCCGCTCCCGTCACCGTGGCCTGAACCAGTTTGGTCCAGTCTACAGGCAGGTCCGGAGGCGTTACGCCATCAAAGTTCTGGCTGTATGGCAGGGCAGTGATCGTGGTATTGATGCAGTTGGCGGAAAGAGGAATGGTATGAGTCTGACGCGCTATGTTGTCCACGATGGTGATGGTGCCGTTGTGAACTCCTACCGCGGTGGGGCTGTATTGCAGATTGAAGTCTAGCGGCTGGCCGAAGTTCACCGTCGCGGGGAAAGCAGGAAGATTCTGCAAGGTGTAGGCATCCGCTCCGCCCACGCTGATACTGCTGATCACCAAAGGTGCTCCCCCAGCGTTACTTACAGATATCTGGCGGCTTTGGTTGGAATTAATCAGCACCGTGCCAAAGTTTACCGATGAGGGATTGACGGCAAAGACTGGCGTGGTGCCTGAAGCCACCATGTGGAAGGTGGTCATGGGGAACTGACCTGAGAGCGTTCCAGCCGCTGAGGGAGCGGCAGGATCATAGGTAGTGGTATCGGAGGTCAGTTTTCTGGCACGATTGCTGCCGATGGTCTGCACCCGGAAGTTGTCGTTGGTGTTGTAATACACATCTTCCCAGGGACGATTGGCATAGAGCACCAGATTCCCGCTCATGTAGTTGAAGGGGGTCTGAAGCGGGATGGTGACAGTGTTTTCGCCGCTGGGATAAGTGATGTTGCCGTCGTATACCAAAGTCAAATTGGGAGGCAGGATCCAGCCGCCTGAGAGATCGGCCAGATCGGTCTGTCCCATCCAGATCTTGGTGGGCTTGTCTGGCAGGTTGGTCACAAAGTTGTTATAGAAGCTGAGGGCGGTTATACTGCCGTATGATCCAAGCTCAGCGGGGTAGTACATACACTGATAGAGACTGTTTTTGTAATAAAAGTCCACCGGACGGCCTTCAGTAGCTGTGCCCTCACCAACCGTGACGGTATAGACTCCCGCCGGCATGACGGAAATATTGAGCGGGGTGGTCACATCGTTGGCCGGGACCGCGTCGTTTGGCAGCACAACCTTACCGGTAATTGCCAAAGGACCTGGAGCGGATGGATTCCAGGGGATTACAAAGCTGTGAGTTTGACCCGGTTCAAGCGTCACACCTGCCACGGAAGCAAGTTCGGTGGCGCCGGCCATCAGTTTTACGGTGTAGGCCGTACCCAACTGAGTGGTCGTGCCCGTATTCTCCACTTCCACAGTATAGTTGGAGACCATTCCCACCGATGGAGTCGATGTGCCGCTGATGCTGAGGGCCGAGAGGTCCAGCCTCAGAATGCGGATCAGGTTTGAGAAGGCTGGAACGCTGAGCACGTTGTTGGTGTAAACACCCTTGATGGCCCACTTGTAATTGCCGTCAGGCAAGCTGGCCCAGGCACTGTCCACATAGAACGTGTCCTGGATGGCGTTGGTGGTCAACAAGGTCCAGCTGGTCTCGTTGGTTTCGTTACCCTGGGTGAGACGCCACACTTTGTAACCGGTGAGCACCCGTTGCGGCTCTCTGGTCCTGGAATCTGACTGGTATTGGGAAGCGGTTCTCTGAGAGCGCGCTTGTTTGCTGGCCACTCCATCGCTTTCCAGACCACCAGATTTGAATCCCTGAGAGGGAGTATAGGTATAATTGACCGTCCGGCCCATGGGAGCACCCACATACAGGTCGTCTATATACCAGCCCGCATAGGAAACGGTACCGGTGGCATACCACTCGAAGCTGATCTCAGCGTTGGCCTGGTTGGCATAAGCTGACAGATCAATGGTAAGACGCTGCCAGGGCATAAATTCCGCGGCCGCGCTGGAACCCCAAACGGTGGTTCCGTTCACTTTGATCAAACCATAGTCCCAGGTGTTGTAGCCATCCATGTAGTGCCAGAAATCCAGCACGGGATTGGCATAGCCGGAAAGGTTGAACGTCTTTTTGAGGTAAGACCAACCGGTGGCGTTGGTGTAACCGCCCTGCAGGACGGTCCCCCACATGCCAGTACCGGAATGAGCAGCGGCGGGTGGAGCATCCACATAGGTATCTATATCTGTGTAATTGGCTGCGTTGTATTCATTTCCCCACTGCCAGTCTCCCAATGGATTGGCCCAGTTTGAGGTGGGGACCCAGCCTCCGTTGTCTACTTCAAAATCCTCTACCCCACCGCCACCGGTTCCGCCAGGTACACGCCAGGTAAGCGCAACCTGAGTTTGAGCGGTATTTTCCGTGGCTACTACTTGCCGGGGTGGAAGAGCGATCTCGTTCATAGTCAGGGAGCCCATGTCGTAGCTGGTAGCCCCCACCGTGATGGTGCCACTCAGGTCTTGATAGCTCTCTTTGACCAGCAGATAGTTATAGCTGTTGCCGGAAAGGACGCCGGCGATGCTGAACTGACCAGCGGCATTGGTGGTCCCGGAATAATTCAATGGACCACTGAGGCTTACTTCCACGTCAGCCAGTCCCACAGTGGGCTGGTCACTGCCATACACCGTTCCCGAGACGGTCACTGTGGATGAAGAGACCAGATTGAAGTTCAGGATGGCAGTCTGGTCCGCGATTAGGGTCACAGGCAGAGTCTGGGTCTCATAGCCCAGCTTGCTGGCCGTCACCGTATAGTTGCCAGGCTGCAGGAAGGGGAAGCTGTAAGCACCGCTGGCATTGGTAGCAGTCTCGTAAGTAGTGTCGTTGACCACTATATCCACATCCGCTACGGGGTTGCCACCTGAAGTCACAGTACCCTCCAGCTCCGCAAAACCTGCCGTGACAAAGGTGAAAGAGGTTTTCGCGAAGGTGCCGGAAAGAGTTCCCGCGGCGCTGGGGGCCATGGGATCGTAGGTCGTGGAATCCGAGGTGAGCTTGCGGGCCCGGTTGGTACCAAGCGTCTGGGCCTGGAAGTTATCACTGCTGCTGTAGTAGACTGTGTCCCAAGGCCGGTTGGCATAGAGCAGCAGATTGCCCGCTGTGTATGTGAAGGGAGTTTGCAGCGGAATGGTGATCGTGTTTTGCCCGGTGGGGAAATTGATCGTGCCGTCATACACCAGGGTCAGACCGTCTAAAACCCAGCCACCGCTCAGATCTGTAAGATCCGTCTGTTTCAGCCAGAACTTACAGGGCATGTTCTGCAGATCGGTAACGAAGTTGTTGTAGAAGGTGAGGGCGGTCACGTTACCATACACGTTGAGCTCGTTTTGGAAATACAGGGCCTGGTGCAGGCTGTTCCTATAATAGAACTCCAACGGCACGCCTTCTGCCAGATTTCCTTCTCCCACAGTTACCAGGACGGCCCCAGCGGGCTGTACGCTGATGTTGTAGTTGGGGCTTTGGTCATTGGCGGGATTGGCATCCCCGGGCAGGATTACTTTGCCGTAGATGGCCATGGGGCCCTGCTCGGTGGGTGTCCATGTGACAGGGACCATCACGGTGGCGTCTGGATCTGCACTCACCCCTGCAGCGCTGGCAAGTTCTACATTGTCAGCGTTGTAGAGTTTGACGGTGTAGTTGTCCTGAGGCAAAGTCCCCCAGTTCTTCACCGCCAGCGAGTAGGTCGTGGCGTTTCCAACCGAAGGAGTCGCGTTTCCAGTCACGGCCAGGCAGGCCAGGTCGTTCTGAGCGATCTGTTCGTAGGTGACATCATCCACATAGAGGCTGCGTCCCGTGGCTCCCAGACCATGCTTGAAAGCGATCTTGGTGCCCGTGCCGGCATAGCCTGTGAGATTCACCGCGTATTCAGTAATAGTGGTTGTAAGAGCGATGCTGGCTACTTCCGTATAGGAGGTGGGATCCTGAGGATCGTTGATCACGCCAATCGAGAGAGGATAACCTGCCCCGCTGGCACGAGCCCAGAATCTCACTCTGATGCTGTTGACCGTGAGGGGAGCCGCGATGTTTGGCCCCACCGCGATCAGGATGGCATCCGCGTCGCTGGGATTATACAGCCTGAGGCAGTTTGGCTGGCTGTGAGCGTAAGTGGTGGAAGCGTATGAGGCTACAACTGCAGAAGTGGAAGTGGATTGGATGATCGCGCTCCAGTCAAATGGGAGAGCCGGGGCCGTAACCGCATCCCAATGCTGCAGATATGGCAGGGTGGTCACATTGCTGTCGCCGTGGGTGGTGAAACTCCATACGGGGCAGTTGGCTGCGTCGCCAAACTGGTTGTAGGGTACTATCTTCCAGTAGTAGGTGGTGCCGATCTGAAGGTCTGGATCGGGATCATAGCTGGTCACGTTTTGAATGTCAACGTTGTTGACGATGTTGGTGGGAGGATTGTTGGTCCCCAAAGAAAGCCTGTAACCGTTTGGGAAACCGTTGACAGGAACCCAGTTAAGGACGACAGCGGGAGATACAAGGGTAGCTCCGTCCGTAGGATAAACCGCCTGAGCGGGATCAGGAGGAGTGGTCTGCGGAGTAACGATTTGAATATTGGGACGGCTGTAGGTGCGAGTCCCCGTGACGGCGTTGGGGAAAGAATTGTCCTGGCCCTTATAGACCGTCAGGTAGTTTGGCGTAGTGCTTGTATAGCGGAAAGTCGGGTAGCCGGTCACGTAATCCGTGTCCCAGTTTTCAAACAGAAATTCGATGTTCTGAATGCCGTCCCAGCTGAATGGAGTGGTGAACATGATATAATGCCAGCCCCCTCCATTATATGTAAGATTACCTTGAAAAACCTGTTGATATCCAGTGACGCCGGGATAGGTGTTATCGGTTGTCTCATAGAGACTTGCGGTAGTATGACGGGCATAAACGCGCTGATCCAGCATTTGATATTGGCTGGGGGTATTGCCCACGTAAAAACCAACCCCAGTGATATTTGCCGCCGCGGTTAAGCCCGCGCCACTGATCTCGGCCTGGGTGTAGATGATCTTGCTCCAGCTGTAATCGTACAACCCGTAGTAAGGGCTTGTACTGGAAGCGCTAGTGCCTGTACCGATTGTATAAACATCGGCCATGGCGAAGCTTATCATCAGCAAGAGCAGACTGAGCACAAAGATTCTTTTCATCTCGTCTCCTTTATTGTGTTTTGTAGCTTTAAAATTCTGGACTGACAAGCGCAGTCCGGAGGGGGGACAACCAAGCTGGTGGCGATCCATAAAGGATTGCCGGCCAGCAGGATAAAACAAATCACGCTATTCACCTGAATGGGTAAAAACCCAATAGTCCCAATCGTATCTCGGCCCCTCTATTTGTAAAGCAAAAAAACAAAAATCATGTAGCTTGGCTGTTGCCAGATTTACACTCCCTCACAGTCAATTAGATTTATGGTAAAATATCGCTGTAGAAAATGCTTGTTTGCAGAATCTGCGGCTGTTAAGCAGGATTGGATGAGCAGCAATCTTTTTCTGCTTGACACAATCTCAGCATTCCCGCTTCATGCTTCAAGTGATTTACGCCCTTGGTTCGAATTGATAAGCAGACCTCGGGGCTACAAAGAGATTGGGAGTGTTTATGCCGGCTAATATTTACGTGACCCGCCGTATTCCTCAGGCGGCGATCGATCTGCTGAGCTCATATTTTGATGTGAGTGTCAACCCCTTTGAGCGTAATTTGCGCAGGGCGGAGTTGCTGGAGCATATCAAAGATGCAGACGCCATCCTCTGTCTCCTGTCAGACAGCATCGACCGCAGCGTGATGGATGCCGCGCCCCGCTTGAAATGCATCTCCAACTACGCCGTCGGCTACAACAACATCGATGTGGAATATGCCTCCAAACAAGGCATCGTGGTCTGCAACACTCCCAAAGTTCTCACCGAGACAACCGCCGATCTCACCTGGGCGCTGATTATGAGCTGCGCCAGGAGAATTGTGGAAAGCGACAGCTTCCTCAGGTCCGGTGAGTTCAAAGGATGGGAACCCATGCTGCTCATGGGAGCGGATATCCATCACAAAACTCTTGGGATCATCGGATTGGGAAGAATCGGACAGGCTGTAGCCAAACGCGCCTCGGGTTTTGGAATGAGAGTGCTGGCTTACGATCCATCCCTGCCAGAGGACCACACCACCGCTTTGTGGAAATCCGTGGACCTTCTGACCCTGTTGCGGGAAGCCGATTTCGTGAGCCTGCACGTGCCCCTCACAGAGAAAACCCAGCATATGATCGGCCCCGGTGAACTGAAACTGATGAAGCGCGGCGCCATCCTGATCAACACCTCGAGAGGGGCCGTGATCAACGAAAGCGCTCTGATCGAAGCTCTCAGACAAAACCGGATCGCG
This sequence comes from Candidatus Cloacimonadota bacterium, assembly GCA_017995405.1. Lineage (GTDB taxonomy): Bacteria > Cloacimonadota > Cloacimonadia > Cloacimonadales > Cloacimonadaceae > UBA3900. The sequence continues at coordinate 11,185 of JAGOIY010000013.1, read as the reverse complement.
GCCGCGGGCCTGGATGTGTATGAAAAAGAGCCTTATATCCCGCAGGAACTGCTGGAACTGAAAAACGTGGTGCTATTGCCCCACATCGGCTCCGCCACCACGGAGACCAGGACCGCCATGGGCATCATGGCTGCTCAAAACGCCATTGCCGTCCTCAAAGGCGAAGAACCGCCCTCCAGGATAAACTAAGCTTTCACTCACGCTATCAAGAGGTTATTATGTCCGGCATCATCTTTTTGCGCACTCGCGTTCTTGATCAGCTTACCACCTTTTACACAGAGACACTCCAGATGGAGCTCTGGCTGGACCAGGGTGCCTGCCAAATCTTCCAGAAAGGCAATCTGCTGCTGGGATTCTGCCAGAGAGAGGAAGCCGATTTGGGGGGCACCATCACCTTTTTCTTTCCCGACCGGGAAAGCGTGGACCAGGCTTATCAGCGTCTGGGCAAAATCGCGCTGGCCGCTCCAGTGCTGAATCCAAACTATCATATCTACCATTTCTACGCCCGTGATCCGGAAGGCCGCAGCCTGGAATTCCAGCATTTTGAGCATGCCCTGAATCCCTATCATACTACGGTGGAAAGCCTTATGACCCGTAGGAGCATCCGGTCCTACTCTTCAGAACCGGTTCCCGAAGCGCTGCTGAACCGGGTCTTTGAGCTCTGCCGCTACTCCCCCACCGCCAGAAATCTGCAGGCCTACTACTATATTGTGATCAAAGATCCCGCCATCGTGGATAGGATTGTGGAGTTACGTGGCCCGGCCGGAGAACCTTTGAGAGCGGCTCCCCTCACGATCGCGGTGGCGGCGAAGGGAGAAATCTCACGCCGGGTGGTGCAGGATGCCTGTATAGCTGCCTATCATCTGCTTCTGGCCGCCCACACTTATGGACTGGGCACCTGCTGGGTCACCGATATGGACAACGGCCCCGTCAAAGACCTGCTGGGCATTCCCCACGAGGATTATGTGGCCTGCCTCACACCTTTGGGCTGGCCTGC
>JAGOIY010000013.1:0-10088 GCA_017995405.1 Candidatus Cloacimonadota bacterium | reverse complement strand
ATCGTCAGAGCAGGCCCGGCCCAAAAGCCATTTTAGCGGCTTGGGTCCGGGATGCTGGAGGTCACGAGGAGGACAGTGAGCAGGCAAGCGAGCGGAAAGCTGAGCTCAGCCGCTTTACCTGATCACCAGAAACCGCCTGGTGTTTGAGGCTCCCCGCTGGTCGTGAACTCTGAGAAAGTAGATTCCGCTGGCTGGCACATCCACGTCCAGCAACAGGGAGGCTTCCCTTCCGGAAGCGTTGTAGCTGGCCACTTTCTGGCCCCTCAGGTTGAAAATCTCCACTTTGTGCAATCCACTTGCCGCCTCGATATTCAGCTTTTGGCCCCTGGAAACCGGATTTGGCCACAGCTTCAGGCTCAGGGAAACTGGTCCCTGAAGCTCATCGGAGCTGGAAACGTTGAAGTCAAAAAGCTCTTCCCTGTCCAGTGACAAAGCGGAATTGGACCAGGCGGGATCAGTCAAAGTGGCAGCAGTCCACAGAATCGCTCCCGTCGAAGGAGTGTATTGGAGGGCGGAGAGGTTGTGAGTCTGGCCCGCCGCACCGCTCAGGACACGCCATTGACGCTTGGCGTTGATCTGATGATTGGCGTAGAGCGAATCCTGGATAGACGCGTAACGCTCGCAACAGATGGTCGAGCCACCATAGCGAAAGTGATTGGTGGCGGCCAGATGGTTACCGGGCAGGTTGCCGTATTGGTTGAATCTCCTCAGCACCGTGTTGGTGTTGCTGGTCTCGATCACCATGGCGTTGGGGTTTCCCTCCAGCTCGTCCAAAGCGTGGATGATGGTGCCGTTGTAATGATGGCCCTGCGCCAGGCAGTGATACACATCCTCGGCTTTATTGACACCATCATCATCCGCGTCGATGAGTTCCAGTCCGTCCCGGATGTCGAACAGCACGTGGGTGAGGTTGTTGGGAGAGGGGTTGTTGTAGTCGTTGCCCATGTTCAAGAAAGCCGCGGTCCCGCTCTCATTGATGGCAGAGAGGGCTCCCAGCAAGCCAGGAAAGGTGAAGCTCATCCACTTCTGTTCGTCGTTTTCGCTGGGATGGTGGACCACCAGGAGCGGATTGGCGATCAGAGCGTCGTTGGAGCTCCAGTCCAGGAATCTGGTGATCACAGCCGAGCCGGCCAAAAGACTGTCCTGCTGGGTGGATATCCCCCAGCTGGAAAGGGAGGCGCAGCCCAGCTCAAGCGGAGATTCCGGTCTGAGCTGGTTCCTGATCTGGATCATATCCACCACCGCGTTTACCTGCATAACGTCCTCGGGAGTGAGGTTTCTCTGCAGGCCATCGTGCCAGAGACTGGAACCGCTGGCAGCGATGCCGTCGATCAGGCCCTCCGCCTCCAGATAGAGACGGGGATGAAAGCTGAAATGCTGCTGATACCAGTTCCAGAAATAGTCATACGCGGTGGGTGATCCAAAGGCAAACATCGTGTAGTAGTAACCGTGGAACACATTCATAATCCGTTGGTTGAGCAGGTAGCCCTGCGCGTAGCCACGCTGGTAGTGGCTGCCCCACACTTTGAGCACCAGTTTGTCGCCATACTGGCTCAATTCGCCTTGCGGCTGAGCGGAAATCAGACCGATCCACAAAACCAGGACCGCGATGAACAGAGCTCGGAATATCTTCATATTATTATACCTGTTAGATGATTGATGTGCAGACAGAGTATGCAAAAACGAGGCCATGGCAAGGCTAAAGTTGCCAGCGTCTGAGAGTGCGGTAGAGACGATAGTTGTGGATTACCACATATGTAAACAGCAGATCCGCCACGATCAGAACGATGTTGAGCGTGAAGGTCTCCCAGGCCCCATAGAACGAGCCTGCCAGGATCAGGATGGCCAGCAGCCCGGCTTTAAAAAACACGATCCCGTGTGGCACGCCCAGTTTGCGAAAGACCCAGCGGGCGATGGGATTCTTTTCCCGGTAAAAGTGCCGCGGGCGGATCACCAGCCAAGTGGAATGACCGTCCAATACATTGAGCAGCAGGAAGATAATTGCCAGCACCAGCATCAGTAGGGTGGAGTTGAGCAGGGTGTACAGAGTGCTCACTTTTTTCCGTGCTCCTCTTTGTCTGGAATGGGATTTTGCCTGGCCGAATCGGAAGTCTGCCGTTCGGCTGGATGGGAATCCTGGCCTCTGGGATGGGCGGTCTGATAGGCTTTCTTTACGTCCTCCAGGGTCACATGGGTATAGATCTCGGTGGTGGAGAGGTTGCTGTGGCCCAGCATTTCCTGAATGGCTCGCAGATCGGCCCCCCGTTCCAAAAGATGGGTGGCAAAGCTGTGTCTGAGGGTGTGCGGGGAAAAGCCTTTTTGATTGGCAATCAGCTTGATGTAGCCCTGAAGCAGAACGTATATCTGCCTGCTGTCCAGAGCCTTGCCGGTTCTGGTGAGAAACAGGATATCCCCGCTGTGAGCGCTCAGCAGCTGCTGCCGGACCGGCAGATATGCCCGGATCGCTTCCAGCGCGCTTTTCCCTACTGGGACGATGCGTTGCTTGTCTCCCTTGCCGGTAACTCTCACCACTCCGCGTTTCAGATCGAGGTCCTGCATCCTGATCCCAGCCAGTTCCGCAGCCCTAAGTCCCGATGAATAGAGCAGTTCCATCATGGCGCGGTTGCGGATGCCAAAGATGTTGTCCATATCCGGGATTCTGAGCAGCTGTTCCATCTCCTCTTCAGTGAAGAAGTTGGGAAGTTTGCGCCCGTATTTGGGGCGTTTGATCTTGTCCATGGGATTGACCGCGATCCGCTCATCCCGTTTGAGCCACAGAAAGAAGGTGTTGAGCGCTGAGGTTTTGCGGGAAAGTGACCTGTTGCCATCAGGGCGCTCATGCAGCCAACGCAGCCAGCTCCTGATGTGGATAACGCCGATGTTTTCTGCCCGCGGTTCGGCAGCCGGATCGAGCTCCAGAAGGTGATCTCGCAGCTGTTCCAGATCGCTCCTGTAGGCTTTGACGGTGAGCGCTGATTTCCCTTCCAGCCTCAGGAAAGCGCAGAAGCGGTCGATGTCTTCGAGCATGGCATTACTCCCTGTTTTTGTGATGGGCGCATTTTTTGCTTGCCTGAATACTTGTCGAGAAAAAAGTTGGTATTAGAATAAGGGGAGGTTTTATGAACCGCTACGTATCGGACAGCGCCAAGCTCGGCCAGAATGTGAGCCTGGGCATCAATGCCGTGATCATGGATGACGTGGTCATCGGAGATAACTGCTTGATCGGCAACAATGTAGTGATCCATGCCGGCAGCCGGATCGGGGAAGCGGTGAGGATAGACGACAACACCGTGATCGGCAAAAAACCGCTGTCTTCACCCCGCAGCATTTTTAAGGTTCCCAGTGATCTGAAGCCTGCCGTGATCGGTTCCTTTTGCCAGATCGGCGCCAATGTGGTGATCTATTGCCAGTGCGAGATCGGCCAGCGCAATCTGATCGCGGACCTGGCCACCGTGAGAGAAAACGTCAGCATCGGCGAGCTCAATATCATCGGCCGCAATGTGGCGGTTGAAAACTATGTGAGCATCGGCAACCGCAACAAGTTTGAGACCAATGCCTATATAACCGCCTATTCCAAGATTGGCGATTACTGCTTCGTGGCCCCGGGCGTGATCACCAGCAACGACAATTACATGGCCCGCGATCCTGAGCGGTTCAATCACTTCAAAGGGATCACGATGGAAGACGGTGCCCGCATTGGTGCCAACGCTACCATTCTGCCAGGCAAGGTCTTACACACAGACGCCTGCGTGGCGGCCGGTGCTGTTGTAACGCGAGACGCCCAAGCCGCTCTGATCGTGGTGGGCAACCCCGCCAAAGCTTTTCGGGATGTCCCGGAGGCTCAACTGATAAAGAACAACCTGGATAAAAAGTGATGAAAGCGATAGTCATCATCCCCACCTACAACGAGATCGAAAACATCGGCAGGATGCTGAATCAGGTGCTGACAGAGCATCCCGATCTGGAAATCCTGGTGATCGACGACAACTCCCCAGACGGCACCGCCAAAGACGTCAAACAGATCATGGCCACCCAGACCAGGGTACACCTCATCGAGCGCTCCGGAAAGCTGGGGCTCGGCTCTGCCTATGTGACCGGTTTCCGCTACGCCCTGGCCAACGGTTTTGACTATATCATGGAAATGGATGCCGATTTCTCTCATAATCCCGATGATCTGCCCCGCTTGCTGGAAGAAGCCCAGAAACGCGATCTGGTGATCGGCTCCCGTTACTGCAACGGGGTCAACATCATCAACTGGCCCTTCCGGCGTCTGCTGATCAGCTATTTCGCCTCCAAATACGTGCGTGTGATCACAGGGATGCCGGTCAAAGATCCCACTGGCGGTTTTAAATGCTTCCACCGCAGAGTGTTGGAGAGCATAGACCTGGATCGCATCCTCTCCGATGGCTATGCTTTCCAGATTGAGATGAACTTCCGCGCCTGGGTGAAAGGCTTCCGCATCAAAGAGATACCCATCATCTTCACAGAGCGCATCAACGGGGTCTCCAAGATGTCCCGCCGTATCGTGTGGGAAGCGGCCTGGATGGTGTGGCAGCTCCACTTTCTCAAACTGCTGAAAATGATCAAATGAGGAGACCACTATGAAACGCCTGATCCCCTTTATCCTGCTCTTGATCTTCACCTTACCACTGATGGCACAACCCAATTTGCCCAGGATCTATGTGCAGAAACTCACCCTGGACAATGGTAAGCTTCCCTTTGTGACCTGGCTGGACAAAGTGAGCGCTCCGGAGTATATCCTCGAGGCTTGGATCAAAGAAAAACCCGGTGATCTGATGAGCACTGAAACTCATTCCTACCACCATCTGGCTGTCGCTCAGATCGGAGACGGGATCAAAATGCCCTTTACCCTCGTCGCCAGAGTGCAGCTTGGCAACTTCAAATATCAGTGGGAATCGGGAGAAACTCTCCACCTCAAGCTGACCCACAAGGCCACGAACACCATCAAGGAATGGGATGTCCTGGTCCCAGAGGGCTCGGCACTGATCAGATATATGGATAATCCCATAGTCATACCTCCCTACACAGAATCCCGATAGCTATGCTGGAACGCATCAACGATCCCATCGAACACGGCCCCGATCAGGAATTTGACCGTGCTCTCAGGCCCAAAACTCTCAACGAGTTCATCGGCCAAAACCACCTCAAGCAGCTATTGGACATTTCCATCAAGGCCGCCAAACTGAGAAAAGAACCCCTCGATCATGTGCTCTTTTATGGTCCTCCCGGTTTGGGTAAAACCACGCTGGCCAGCATTATAGCACGCGAACTGGGGGTCAGCATCACCGTCTCCAGCGGGCCCGTGATGGAAAAGCCCAGCGATCTGGCAGGCATCCTCACCAACCTACAGCGCCATGAAGTGCTCTTCATAGACGAAATCCATCGCCTCTCACACGTGATCGAAGAGTATATCTACCCCGCCATTGAAGACTTTGAGATGGAAATCATTCTGGACAGCGGTCCCAGCGCCCGCACCCTCAAAATCGACATCGAGCCCTTCACTCTGATCGGTGCTACCACCCGAGCGGGACTCTTGACCCCACCTCTCAGAGACCGCTTCGGCATCGTTCTGAGGCTGGATTATTACGATTTTGACTCCATCTGCCAGATCATCAAACGCAGCGCCAGAATCCTGGACGTGCGTGCCGATGACGAAGGCATCCATGAAATGGCGCGCCGCAGTCGTGGCACTCCCCGCATCGCCAACCGCCTCTTGAGAAGGGTGAGAGACTACGCCCAGATCATGGGTGACGGCATCATCACTCTGGAAATAGCTCAACAGGCTTTGGAAATGCTGCAGGTGGACCATGCCGGCCTGGATGAGATGGATAAACGCCTGCTGCTCACTATCATGGAGAACTACCGGGGAGGGCCTGTCGGGATTAAAACTCTGGCTACCGCCATCGGAGAAGACGCTGGAACGATCGAAGAGATCTTTGAGCCCTATCTGGTCCAGCAAGGCTTTCTGGACCGCACTCCGCAGGGCAGAAGAGCCACTCACAAAGCTTATGCCCACCTGGGTGTCAAGCCTCAGGACTCCCAAACCGAGATCTTCTGATCTCCATATCATGGAGCCGCAAGCGTCCTCGTTACCTTGTGGATTCGCAAACGTCCTCGTTTGCGCTCTGTGACCTCCGGATCCCTCAATGAGCTATAAGGCCAACATCGCCAGCAACCTCATCAACCAGCTACTGAGGCTGGTGCTGGGACTCGCGACTTCCATTCTGGTGGCCCGCGCTCTGGGTCCTGAAGGCCAGGGCTATGTGGCCTATATCGTTTTGATCTTCACCTTGATCGGTTCCTACGGCCACTTTGGTCTCAACAACGCGGTGATGTATTTCCACAAGCGTAAAGGCATCGATGCCAGCCACCTCTATCACGTGAACAGCACCTGCCTCTTTATCATCTTTACAGCATTGAGCGGCTTCACGTTGGGCGCCTGGCACAGCGGTCTCTGGCTGAGGGATTATGCTCTGGTCTGGGTGCTGGGAGGCCTGCTCTTTGTGCTGGCGGAATTCTATTACAACAACCACTATGCCTGGTTTATCGCCTCGGAACGAATCAGAGAATCCAACCGGGTGAATCTCCTCGTCCTGGTTCTTAAGTCTCTGTTTGTTATGGCTTTCTGGCTCCTCGGAACGCTTGGGACGGGCCATTGGTTTTGGATCACGGTGCTGGCCCTCTGCCTCAACGCCATCCTCTTGCAGATCAGGCTGAAACGAGGTTTTGGCTTCAAGTGGGATACCTCGCTGCTGAAAGATGAATTTGCCTATGGAGGGATTGTGTTTCTGGCCGCGGCCTTCGATCATCTGCATCTGAGGGTCGATCAGCTCTTTATTAAAAACATGCTCGGCATCCCGCAACTGGGCGTCTATAGTATGGCGGTGAATCTCAGCGAATTGATGTTCTTGATCCCCTTGAGCATCAATACCGCCCTCACTGGCAGGTTGTATAACTCAGAGGAAGGCGACAGCGGCAGAATGGTGACGGCCCGCACCCTCAAGCTCACCCTTTATGTGTGCATCATACTGTCCATCATAGGGATACCTTTGTCGTTCGCCATCCCCTGGATCTATGGAGAAGGCTTCCGGGGAGCAATTCTCCCCACGATAATCTTACTGGTGGGAGTCATCTTTGCCTCGATTGCCAGGGTAGCGGCCCCCTATTTCTTCACCTCGGGAAGGCCAAAGGTGCATCTCAGGGTCACTTTGCTGAGCCTCTTGCTCAATTGCCTGCTCAATTGGCTGCTGATACCCCTCTGGGGCATCAGGGGAGCGGCGATCGCCTCAGCCATATCTTATTTCTTTTATGGTATTTACTATCTGTCTGTCCTGGTCGTGAAAGAGAAGTTTCAGCTCCGGGACTTTCTGAGACTGAGGATGTCAGACATAAACGCTGTGTTGAGGAAACCATGAATATCATCTTTGCCACCAAACGTCATCCCGCCTGGCACCAACGTGGCCAGGTCTACACCCGCGGCCACGCATTTTCTCCAGATGGCAGTCTGCACGAGGGAGAAGACCTCTGCCGCAAGTTTTCGCAGGTGAAAAGCCTGAGCTCGTTTCAGAAAGTACTGGAAGGCCTGGACGGCAGCTTTTGCGTGATCATCGCTGCCGCCAATCAGATCTTCGCAGCAGTGGACCGCATGGGCTCCATGCCGCTGTTCTGGCTGGAGAATGAAACCCATAAGCTGCTTACCGACGATCCCGAAGCCGCCCTGAACGCGGTCCCCTGCAAAGAAGTGGACCATCTCAGCCTGACGGAGTATTTGCTCACCAGTTACGCCACCGGGCCAAACACTCTCCAGAAGGGGCTTTACATCCTCCCGGCCGGACAGATTTTGCATTATGACAGAGAAACAGACCAGATCAGCCGTTCTGAGTATTACCGCTATGAGCATGTGTCAGCAGAGCTTGGCACCGACGCGGAGCTGTTTAAACAGCTGGACCTCATCCATCAGAATTGTGTGAAGCGCCTCATCCAGAGCGCTGATGGACGTCCCATCGCCATCCCTTTGAGTGGAGGCTACGATTCCAGAATGGTGGCTTTGATGCTCAAACGCTTGGGTTATAAGAATGTTAGCGCTTTCTGCTATGGTGATCCCAGATCAAATGAAACCTCCATTTCCAAAGCGGTGGCCCAATATCTGGAAATCCCCTGGACCTTTGTGGAACACCGTCCCAGGGACTGGTATCTGGCCTATCAATCCCCTTTGCGCCAGGAATTTTACCGCTTCGCGGGGCACTTCAGCAGCCGTCCTCATATTCAGGATTGGCTGGCAGTCAGAGATTTACAGCATCGGAACCACTGGCATCCAGAGACTATCTTTGTGCCGGGACACTCAGGTGACTTCATAGAGGGGTCCTACATCCCACCTGCCTTTGTGGAGAGGAACACCGTCTCCAAAGACCTCTTCCTGGATCACGCCATCCAGCGTCATTACAGGCAGTGGCCTTATGATCCCAGAGCGGGTGAGCAGGCCAACGCGATCCGGACAAAAATCGCGGAGCAACTCAAGCTGCCGGAAAAGATGAGCTCCGAAGAGGCTGCCAGCCATTTTGAAACCTTCTACTGGCTGGAACAGCAGCCCAAGTTTATTCTCAACTCCATGCGCGTCTATGAGTTCTTTGGCTTGGAGTGGCGACTTCCCTGGTGGGATAAGGAACTGCTGGAGTATTGGAAGAGAATCCCCATGGCCAAACGTGCCGGACGGGAGTTTTACAAACGCTATGTAAGCGCCCTCCGCGATACCGGTTTCCCGGTCTATAAAAAGGAAAGCCTCATCCGTAGAATGGAAGATCGCGTCATCCGTCAGCGCTGGGGATATCTCTACGAATCCCGCTGGAGCCGCTTCGCCGATTTGACCAAAGACAAAGAATCCAGATCCACAACGGTCCAGGGTTTATTGCCCCAGGGTCTGGATTTGCCCGCCTTCGTGAACCCCAAACAGAGGATTGTGGATACCGATATCAATGGCCTGCAGTCTCTGGTGGCAATCAAGGAGTGGTGGGAGGAAGGCCATAGGGTTTAAAGGTTTTAAGGTTTTAGGGATGAGAGGCGCAGAGAGAACTACGCCTTGCCTCCATAAAACTCAAAAACTATAAAACTCCAACTCAACCTTCTCAACTTCCTCAACCGAATCCAGGCCACCTGGTGTTAAATCCCGCTGATCAATAGTATTCATAGCTAAACATCTTGTGCTCATCATCTTCCCCATCCGAGTGTGACCTCTGAATCAGGATATTGCCGGTGGAATCAAGTTCGTATTCATAGCTCGTGTTGGCCGTCCTCTGATAGGCTGGGAAACACCAGCTTTCCGTGATAAGCTTGCCGTCCGGATCGTATTCGCATTCCAGCTTTGAGATCAAATGCTCTTCTGCGTCATAGACGGAGCGCTCCAACACCTTACCCAGATTGTTTTTACGGGTTACAACCTTCTCCTGGGCCACACCTTCCTGATAGCCTGAGGATTCGATGGTGATTGATTGGTCCGGGATATAGGCATAGGTATAGCGTTCCGAGTGGCCTTTGGAAATATCAAATACCGTCCTGGCTGTGACCTCACCCCTGCTATTGAACAGATACACAGTAATATAGCTGTCTTCTTCCGAATCCTGCAAGTTCTGAGAGATGAGGCTGTAAACAGAGTCGGCGTATTCATAACTGTGCGTCACCAGGGCCTCGCCGCTGGCACTAAGCTCTTTTACTATCAGGGGATAACCTTGCCGATCGAATTCGTATTGGTAAAGGATGACTTCAGGCTCACTTGCCACGCCATCGATGCTCGTATTGGCCAGACTTTTTATCATCCAGCCCTGGGCGTCATACCAGAAGCTGGTCTCGTAGATATTTCCAGCGCTGTAAAGAACACTCCTCAGCAGCTTTCCGTCTTCCGTATATTCACGGGTTTGATACTCGTCAGGGTTGCCGTCTGTCCTGATGGTGTAGCTCTTGACCCGCCCCTTCAGATTATGGCTTTGCCATGTGACCGGAAGGTATGGATTGGGAACCGGATAGCTCCTGACCATTGTCTCGGCATGCATGCAGCCTATGACTGACAGCAACGC
>JAGOIY010000122.1 GCA_017995405.1 Candidatus Cloacimonadota bacterium | reverse complement strand
GATTCCTCCAAAGTGCTCATTTTGATGGGATTTCCGGCTATTTTGACGGTGCCGGCCAGTTCGTCCTCCACGCTCACGATCATGTTGCGGCTTAGCACCTGGGGATCGTTGATCACGGCCTCGATGTCGTTGATGGGAGCGCATGGAATACCGGTGAGCTCAAAGAGGGCCAGCCAGTCGGAGGCGTCCTTAGTGAGGAAGATGGGCTCCAGGATGGTGTTGAGCTCTGCCAGGTTGTCCGTCCTGAGGCGGTTGGATGAGAAGCGGGGATCGTCTGTCAGCTCGAGTCGTTCCAGAGCGGAGCAGAAGGTTTTCCAGAGGGCGTCGTTGCCCACGGCGATCACGAAATAGCGGTCTCTGGCCCGGTAGGCTTGGAAGGGAGCGATGGTGGGATGGCGGGTGCCAAGTGGTTGAGGTGAAACGCCTTCCGCTTGATAGCGGACCAGCGCGTTTTCGAGGATGGCCACCTGGCTGTCCAGCATGGAGACGTCGATCTTTTGGCCCCGTCCGGTGATCTGACGTTGATATAGCGCGGCGTTGATGCCAATGGCGGTGAAGAGCGCGGCGGTGATGTCTCCCAGGCTCATACCCACCCGAGTGGGATGATTGGGGTCCTGACCGGTGATGCTCATGATCCCGCCTCTGGCCTGGGCCAGGATGTCGTAAGCGGGTTTGAGGCTGTCTGGCCCGCTGTGTCCAAAGCCTGTGGAGGCGGCATAGATGAGGCGGGGATTGAGCTCTTTGAGCAGCTCGTAATCCAGGCCCAGCTTTTCCATGGTGCCGGGTCGGTAGTTTTCCACCAGGATGTCGAACTGGGGCACCAGCCGCTTGAAGAGTTCTTTGCCACGGGGATGTTTGAGGTTGAGGGAGACGCTCTTTTTGGCGCGGTTGATGCTGAGAAAGTAGAGGGAACGGTTGTGGAGAAAGGGCCCAAAAGCCCTGGAATCGTCTCCGGAACCGGGAATTTCCACCTTCACCACTTCGGCCCCCAGATCGCTGAGGACCATGGTGCAAAAGGGCCCGGCCAGTACACGGGTAAGGTCCAGGACGCGGATGCCTGTGAGGGCTGGGCTCATTTATCCTCCCCAAACAGGCTCATGGCCACTTTCTCGGCTGTGACGGGCATGGATTTGATCCGCACGCCCAGAGCGTCTTCCACGGCGTTGGCGATCATCGGCGCGGCCGGAAGCATGGTGTGTTCTCCAATGCCTCTGGCCCCAAACGGTCCGTCTGGCTGAGGCACCTCTACGATGATGGGGATGATCTCGTCCGGAACGTCCATGGAGGTGGGGATTTTGTAATCGGTGAAATTGGGATTGAGCAGTTTGCCGGAAGCGTCGTAGCGCATATCCTCATAGAGGACGGTGGCCAGGCCCTGCAAGAGGCCTCCGGTGATCTGGCCTCTTACCAGATCGGGGTTGAGGGCTTTGCCGGCATCGATGGCCAGCGCGGCTTTGAGCACTTTCATCTTACCAGTCTCTTCATCGATCTCGAGGTTCAAGGCCGCCGCTCCGACGGTGTAATGGACGTTGGGATGGCCGCCCTGGCTGGTTTCGGGATCTCCGTTAGTGGAAGAAAACTCCGGCATATACATGCCGCGGGCGTTGATGGGGCCGCCTTTGAAGGTGCCGTCGGCGGTCATGATGCCATTTACCACAAAGTCCCTGAGCGGCAGGATAAAGTTTGGCTGGGTGTGGCATTTCACCGCTTCGTCCTCCAGATAGAGCTCATCCTTGGGATAGTGATAGACGCGGGTGATGAGGTCCAGAATCTGCTCTCTGGCATCCAGGGCGGCGGCCTTGACGCTGTTGCCGCTGCTCCAGGTGATATGGGAGGCAACCGTTTGCCATTCATAGGGGTTGCGGTCCGTGTCGGGAGTTTCCACCCTGATCCTGTGAGGCGGCACGCTGAGGATTTCCGCGGCGATTTGGGCCATGACGGTCTGGTAGCCCTGGCCGATATCCATGCCGGAAATGATGAGGTTGATGCTGGCGTCTTCGTTGAACTTGAGGAAGGATGAGGATGACGCGTTGGGAGGCATGGCGGGGGCCTTCCAAAAGATGGAAAAGCCCTGGCCTATTCTGGTGTGAGGCCTGGTGGGCAGGGGTTTATCACCCCAGCGGATGGCGTCCTTCACTTTGTCTATACACTCGATCAGGCCGTTGGGGTTCATGTGAGCGCCATAAGCCGTCAAGTCATTCTCGCGGATGGCGTTGAGGCGGCGAAACTCGATCTCGTCCATGCCGATCTGATGGGCCATGCGGGTGACGTGGGATTCCAGCCCAAAGAGCATCTCGGAATAGCCAAAGCCGCGGTAAGCTCCTCCGGGAGGGAGGTTTGTATAGACGCAGACGGAATCGATGGAGACGTTGTCGATCTTATAAGGACCGATGGCGCTGAGGCCCACGGCGTTCACCACATTGGCGCCGTATTCCACATAAGCTCCCGCGTCCCAGTAGATTTTGTGGTCGAGAGCGGTGATGCGGCCCTCTTTATCCACTCCCATCCTGATTTTGGCCACCACTCCGAGGCGCTGGTAGGTGTTGATGAATTCCTCTTCACGGGTGTAGCGAAGCTTGACGGCATAGCCTTTGAGCCTGGTGGCCAGGGCCGCGGGGATGATTTCCATGGTCACGCCGGCCTTGCCTCCAAAGCCTCCTCCCACGTGGGGAGCGATCACGCGGACGTCCTTGTGGCTCATGCCAAGAGCTTCGGCAAAGAGGTGACGCTGGGTGTGGGGGGATTGGGATGAACTCCAGACGGTGAGGCGGCCGCCATGGTCCAGCATGCCGATGGCCACATGGGTTTCGATGGCGCAGTGAGCATAGCGCGGTACCCTGTAGGTGTCTTCCAGGATGTGCTCCGCCTCGCTGAAACCTTTGTCCAGATCGCCTTTACGGGTCTTGCGCCAATGCGCGATGTTGGTGCCCCCTTTGGGAAAGAACCAGGGCACATGGGGATAGCTGTCCAGATCGGGATGCAGCAGCTCCGCTCCTTCCTCGAGGGCCTGCATCTGGTCCAAAACTGCTGGCAGGGGCTCGTATTCCACTTTTACGAGTTTAGCGCCTTGCTTGGCGGCTTGAGGGGTGCGGGCAATCACAGCCGCTACCTGCTCACCCACAAAGCGCACTTTATCCTGGGCGAAGACGTAGCGGTCTTTCATATAGAGGCCAAACTTGAAGGGGAAATCCTTGCCGGTGAAAACCTTATATACTCCCGGCACTTTGAGAGCGGCGCTGAAATCGATGCCCTTGATGATGGCGTGGGCCTGGGTGCTGGCTACGATCTCGGCGTAGAGCAGCTTGGGGCCGAAGTCGATGTCGTCGCCGTAGATAGCCGCTCCGCTGATCTTTTCCCGGGCATCGATGCGGACCACGTCTTTGCCGATATATTTGAAGTCTTTCATTTATCCTCCCGGTGGGCGTGGGCCATTACGGCATCAAAGATGGGAGTGTAACCGGTGCAGCGGCAAAGGTTTCCGGCGATGGATTCCTTGATCTCTTCCAGAGTCGGCTTGGGATGGGACTCCAGCAGCTCGGTGATGGCGAGGATGATGCCGGGGGCGCAGAAACCGCACTGGAAGCTGTTGAACTCGATAAAGGTCTCCTGCAGGGCAGTGAGCTTATCGGGCGAGAGGCCTTCTACAGTGAGGATGCTGTGCCCTTCCGCTTCAACGGCCAAGACCAGACAGCTGCGAATCGCCTTGCCGTCCATCAGGACTGTACAGGCACCGCAGTCACCACGTTCGCAGCCGCATTTGGGGCTCTTGACTCCCAGTTTGTCTCGCAGCACTTCCAGGAGGGTTTCGTTGGTTTCCACCCAGGCGCTGCGCTCTTCGTGATTGAGGGTCAGATGGATTTCTTTCATTATATGCCTCCCAAAAGGGTACGGGGGTCGATGTCTTTGCCGGCCAGGCGTTCACGCGCTGCCAGCAGACCGCGCTTGAGGATCACTTTGCTGATGTGGGTGCGGTATTCCTTGCTGGAACGGATGTCCGTGATGGGGGAAATCTCCTCAGGAACCAGCCGCATGGCCTGATTGATGAGCTCATCACTGAGCTCTTTGCCGTCCAGTAGGGCCTCGATCTTAGAGGCCCTGGCGGGAACGGGTCCCAAAGCGCAATGGGCTACGCGATAATGGTTTGCACCATCCATGAGGATACCCCAGCCGGCCTGGGCGAGGTCTTCACCGCCATAGCGGCCCAGCTTGAGATAGATGCCGGAGCCGGAGTGGAAGACTGGTTGCAGAGTGATTCCCGTGACGATTTCATCCGGTTTGAGAGCTGTTTTGCGGGGACCGGTGAACCAGTCGTCGATCCGGATGTGACGCTCTCCTTCCAGACTGAGGCAGTGGACCACGGCTTCGTGGCACAAGAGAGGCGGAGCGCTGTCCAGAGAGGGAACCGCGGAGCAGATATTGCCCACCAGAGTGGCGCGGTTGCGGATTCCCACCGAGGCTACGGTGCGGGAGGCGTCCAGCAGCATGGGAAAGGATTTGCCGAGTGGTCCAAACTCGATGAGCTGGGTGAAAGTGACCAGCGGACCGAGCTTGAGAGTGCCTGCTTCGATCACGATTTTGTCCAGACCGGGGATATCCTTGATGTCGATCAGCAGTTCCGGGTGGATCATATCCTCCCGCAGATTGGCGATCAGATCTGTGCCTCCGGCCAGGACCAAAGCGCGTTCGCGGTATTGGGCCTTGAGCCTTAGAGCTTCTTCCAGGCTGCGGGGCCGGACGTATTCAAAGGTGGGGGCTATTGCCATGATGGTCTCCTGGGGGCGTGAAGCGTTACGCGTTATGCGTTATGCGTTATGCGCTGCGCTCTTTGCCTTGCTTCTTTATCATGTTCTCATATTCTCATATCTCATTGTTTTACAAACTCATATTCTCATATCTCATTGTAAAAACTTCTCTGCTTTCTCAGCTCTCTCTGAAGTTGTAATAGAGGTATTCACTGGATAGCAGTATCTTGCACGCACCGACTGAAGTCAGTGCTACGGCCGGCTAAAGCCAGCGTTACGGTTCGAAGGCGATGACGCGGCACATGGACGATTCCAGTTCGATGCCGCGCAAGGGGAAGAGGCCGATCCAGAGGCGTTTGTTGGAGACCTGAGCGATGTCGCCGCCCAGGTTTTCAGCGTGTACCAGCTTCTTGGGGAAGAGCTTCAGATGCATCACCTGGTAGTATTCTTCGGTGGGGAACATCTCGTCCCAGCTCATGCCGTAGGTGGCTTTGAGCTTGTTTTCGGCTTCGATAAAGCTCTTGGGATGCCAGGTGCGGATGATGGTGTTCATGGGGTGGTCGGCAGATCCGCAATCCAC
>JAGOIY010000121.1 GCA_017995405.1 Candidatus Cloacimonadota bacterium | reverse complement strand
AACCCTACAACCCAAAAACTCACACAGGAGCCATAATGCGCAATACATTCTTGATAGTGTTGCTGGCCTTGCTCGGGCTTACGACACTGAGCGCCAATCAACCGATGTTTCCCAAAGATCCCAGCATTTCGCCGGACGGCAACGATGTCTGTTTTGAATACGACGGAGATCTCTGGATAGTGCCATTTTGGGGTGGATCAGCCCGACGGCTGACATCGACAAGCGCGCTTGAATGGGGGCCTCAATGGTCTCCCGACGGCAAAACTATAGCCTTCAATTCCAACCGAGAAGGGGTGGCCTATCCTTATCAGATTGCTACTGCCGGTGGACCTGCTGTTTCCATCATCAAGGAAAGCTACACGGTGGTGGAGTGGTTTGCGGATGCCCAGGCCCTTCTGGCGGCCAGATACAATCCCCGCTTTGGGACCTCTTTTTATCGGCTGCCTCTGGATGGCAGCCGTCCCACTCTCCTGGCAGAGATCGGAGATCGCTTTGCCACCTTGTCTCCAGACAATAAAAGCATTGTTTTCAACCGCTACGGCGATGCTTACCGGGAATCATACCAGGGCAGCCTGGCCGGCGAGCTCTGGAAGATTGATCTGGCCACTAAAGAATATACCCGGCTTACAAACACAAACCACACAGAGCGTTATCCTCGATTTGCGGCTTCCAGCGGAGCACTCTTCTACTGCGAATCGGATGGAGAGAGGTATCAGCTGGCCAAAGTGGAGAATCTGGATTTTACCCAAGTGGAGCGCCTCAGCAGCCTCACGCAGTGGTCAGCCAGAGACATCAGCGTGGCAAGGACCAGTGAGCGGGTGGTGTTTGAACACTTTAACGAGCTCTGGAAATACGATCCTCAGCGTCAGCACAGCGCTCAGGTGATGAAACTGGACATCCGCATCCCGGAAGACCAATGGCTGGACACCCGCCGGGTCGATAGCATGCGCAACGACGTCTGGCAATTTTGTGTGTCGGACGATGAGAAGCTGCTGGGCCTGCAATACAAGTTTGACGCGTTTCTGAAGCCCCGCGAGGGTGGAGACGCCAGGCGGGTCACTTTTGACCAGGCTGGGATCAGCGGTATGGAATTTTTGGAGGACAAACGCACTCTGGTGCTGCAGAAACTCGACCATGGCCGGCAAAAACTCTTTACCGTCAACGCCAGCGAGCCCACCATCCTGAAGGAGCTCGATTGGTTTGGCCGCGACAGCCTCAACGTCGAGAGCTTTTATCGTGACTTAAGCGGCAAATGGGTGATCTATTATACGGGACCGACCATGAGCGGACAGGTGGCCATTGCCGATTCCGGATTGGTGAATTTCCGTCCGCTCAATGCCTCCGGGCCGGTGACATCCAGAGTGGGGATCAACTCCGATGCCAGCTGGGCAGCCTATACCTGTACCCGGGCTGATTATATCCGGGAACTCTATGTGTATGAGTTTGCCACTGGCAGCCATACCAAGCTGCTCAATGACGACAGCTGGACCTCCGACATCATCTGGACTAATGACAACCGCTCTCTTATCCTCTCCCGCGGTGGCAATATCTCCAGGCTGGATTTGATGCCCAGAGATGAGTTTGAGCTTGAAAAGGACTATTGGGCTGATGTGTTTGCTCCCATCAGTACTGAGGCAGACAGCGGCGATATTGAAGATGAGAAACAGAGCGACGCGCTTTCAACTGAAAACAGCGACGAACATGCTCCTGTGGAAGAGCCCGAACTCGAAGAAGCTGAGCTCCAGAGCCCTGATGTAAACGAGACAATTCCAGAAGCTGAGCCCAAGCCTCCCACCAAGATAGAGATTTGGTGGCCGGAGCTGGAAAAACGCGTCTATCCGATCGTTACGGATTCCGAAGCACAGCTCACTCCCTATCGCGTCAAGACGGACTCCACCTTCTTTTATCTCTCCAATGGCGGTTATTATGGCAAACCCACCATCCTCAAATCCGTCAACCTCTATGGCAAAAACATCAAGGACGAGCTGAATTTTGGCATGAGTGCCTGGGGTTTTGTTGAGAAGAACGGCAACTTCTATTATGTGCTGGACGGCATGCTGAGGACGCAATGGCCAGGTGGAAGCCGCAAGGACATCCGGATCGATCTGGAATATGAATGGGACCTCAAGACGCTTAACACCCGCGTCTTTGAAGAGGCCTGGGGTGTGTTTGGCGACAACTTTTACGATCCCAACATGCACGGAAAAGACTGGCAGGCTATGTATAAGCTCTATCTGCCCTACGCGGAAAAAGCCCGCAACATAGATCAGATTGGCATCATCGTCGATGAAATGATCGGTGATCTCAATGCCTCGCACACGGGTTTTTATCCCCGCACGGACCAGGTGTCGGTCAGCCGGTCGGTGGCCAGTCTGGGCCTGGAATTTGATCAGGCAGCGGTACTGGAAAGAGGCTTGAGAATCTCTCTGGTCTATCCCGGCACCAGGTTGAGCCAGTTCTTCAAGTTGCAAACGGGAGATTTGCTCACCTCCATAGATGGAGTGGTGATCAATTCCCGCACTTCCATCGATTCCCTGCTGCTGGACAAGATCGGCAAGCGCGTCTTTCTGGAACTGGAAAGAGCGGGTGAGATCATCAAGGCCGATATTAAGGGCTTGTCATTTTCAGAGTTACGCCGTCTGGAATACAACTATCGCATCGATCAGCGACGGGCGCTGGTCAAACAATTGACAGACAATCAGGTGGGCTATATCCACATTCCCGCCATGGGACAGCGGGACTATGAAAACTTCACCCGCGAGCTCTATCGCGACAACCTGGATAAAAAAGCCCTCATCATCGATGTGCGTGGCAATGTGGGCGGCAGGATTCACGATCAACTGCTCACCCTCCTGATGAAAAAGCAATATGCCACTTCCACTTCCAGACGCCTCAGATATCAGCACTCTCCCGAACCCTTCAGAGTTTGGGATCGTCCCAGTATCGTGTTGGTGGATGAAAGGTCCTTTTCCGATGGTGAAATCTTTCCGATTATCTACAAAGAACTCAAGCTGGGCAAGGTGGTGGGCATCCCCTCCAGCGGAGCAGTGATCGGCACCTGGGAATATGAGCTAATAGATGGCTCCAGCATGCGTTTACCCGGTTCCGGCTGGTATAAAATGGACGGCACCAACATGGAAGGCACCGGAGCCATGCCAGATATTATCGTGGAGAATACTCCCAACGATGTAATCTCCGATCGGGACCCTCAACTGCTGAGGGCAATTGAAGAGATCATCCTCGAACTGAAGTAAGAGCAAAAATCCTCCCCAGCCCTGGATTCTGGGCTGGGGAGGAGTGGAAAACATAATGACAGACCAAAGCTTAAACAATCTGATCCTAAGGGCGGAAGCCCTGATGAAGACCAACTGGCTGCACGCGGTCCATCTGCTTGAGGAAGCTATCTCCACTCATCCGGAGGACCCTCGCGCCCTCATCAGCCTGGGTGAATTCTATATGCGCCGCCAGATGTATCCTCAGGCTATCGCCAAACTGCAGTCCGCCCTCCAGCTCGCGGCCAATGATGATCTGATCAAATACCTGATCGGCAACTGCTTTTTTGCAGATGGCAACTACCGCATGGCCGTAGTCTACTATGACCAGATTGCCAGCCCCTGGAACGATATTCTCTACAACAAAGCTCTGGCGCTGGCCTACATGGGCAAATCCCAGGAATCGGTGGTGATCATCCGTGAACTGGTCAAGTATCCTGATGCCAATCCTTTCATATATTTCCTGCTGGTTGAGCAACTGCTGAGGAACCAGGAGTATAAGGAAGCTCTGCGTTATGTGCAGCTTGCAGAAGGCAAAATGGGCAAACACAAGCATTTGATGCTGCTGAAAGCTCTGATCTATTCCCGGTTGGAAGTGTGGATCCAGGCCTACGACTCCTTCACTAAGGCCGATGCCGACCAGGGACTGACAAATTCAGACTACCTGCACAGCTACGCCGTCAGCGCGATGCGGATTGGCCTGGATTCCAAAGCGATAGAACTGCTCCACCGGGCTTTGGAGGATAACCCCTACTCCAGCTTGTTCTACGAAGAGCTCCTGAGGCTGCTAATCCAGCAGAAGGATATGAAAGCGGCCCGTAAGGTTCTGACTCAGGCCAAAAAGCACGTTACCCGCTTCAATCCCATGCTCAAACTGCTGCAGGCCAGGATCACCAATGAAGAGGGGTCCAACTGATCAACAGACTGCTCAACAGCTGTCAGGAATATGACTGGGGTTCCGGAGAGTATATCCAGACGCTGACCAGCCGTCCGGACCTGATGGGCAAACCTGTGGCCGAGTTGTGGATGGGAGCGCATCCCAAAGCGCCCTCCAGGATAGTTCTGGGTGGTGGGGAGCAGGCCCTGGACCTTTATCTGGACAGCCATCCCGAAGCTTTGGGCCCGGCTGCTCAAGTCTATGATGGTCTGCCATTTCTGATGAAAGTACTGGCCGCGGCTAAGCCTTTGTCCATTCAGGCGCATCCCAACGCAGCCCAGGCCCGGGAAGGATTTGACCGGGAAAACGCTCTGGAAATTCCGCTCGACGCCCCTTCCCGCAACTACAAAGACCCGCACCACAAACCGGAACTGATCTGCGCCCTCACTCCTTTTACTGCCCTTTGCGGTTTTCGTCCTTACCCGCAAATCATTGCCGGGCTTAGGCATTGCGGGCTGGATCAGGTGCTGCCGGAGGCCCAGGACTTTATTCAATCTGCTTCCAGGACCGCCTGGCAGTCCTGTTTTCAGGCAATACTGGCCATGGACGCTTCGGCTGCTGTTCGGGTAGTTGAAAAGGCGCTCGGGACGCAGGAGCAAAGATTGGGACCGGGGATGCAAGACGCTTTGCGCTGGGTGGGAAAACTGGCAGAGCTGTATCCAGGGGACGCGGGAGCGCTGGCTCCTCTGTATCTGAACCTGGTGGAACTGCAACCCCAGGAAGCCTTGTATCTGGATGCCGGAATCCCTCACGCCTATCTGAACGGCGTCGGGATTGAAGTGATGGCCAATTCCGACAACGTGCTCAGAGGAGGCCTCACACCCAAGCATATCGATCGCGAAGAACTGGTCAGGGTGTTGGATTTCGAGCCTCTGGACCTGATGGTGCAGAAAGCTGTACCAGATAAAACGGGTGTAGGCTGGTTTCATACGCCGGCCCGGGAATTCTCTCTTGGGATAGCTGATATCATGGCAGGCCAGGCCCTGAAAACCAGTATCTCAGGCCCCGCGATTCTTCTATGTCAGTCTGGAAATATCCTGATTTCAACCAGCGGGGAAGGGTATAACGCTCTGAAAGGCGACGCGTTTTTCATCGATGCCCGGGCAACCAAGATAAC
>JAGOIY010000120.1 GCA_017995405.1 Candidatus Cloacimonadota bacterium | reverse complement strand
ACTTCTGGTATAATATAGAGTTAGCCTTCCAGTCCAGCATCAGGTTCGTGCTTTTTTGAGCTGGAAGATTATTTTGCTTGCGTTAAACAACGCTTTCCAGGAATATGGATTTGTGGGTGGGTGCGTTTGCATGGCAAGCATCTGCAGACTGTCTGGGGTGTCAAACTGACAGCTGAGGCCTTGCCCACTCAGACAGAGGAACTTGCTGAGACTACCTCAAATCAGCGAAGGAAGCGTAGAATGCGCAGAGTTTTGGTGCCGCTGTTGCTGCTCATGCTGAGCGGCTTTTCCGCGTGCCGTTCCACCGGCCGGATCATGACGCGCGTCCTTTCTCCCCGTTACTTACAGCGCACCGACGATCCCATCATCAAGGCCGTTTTTGCTGATCTGAGTGGAAACGGACGCGATTTACTGGTGACGGCCGAATCTTCCCATCCCGCTTCCGCCATCCTGAAAGCCTACGATCACGACGGCAGGCTGATCTTTGAACACGATACCCGTCAACAGGTCCGCGATATCAAAGCACTTGCCAATCCCAAAGACGGAGGTTTCTGGATATTCTATACCCATTCGGAGCAAGAAGGTCTGCTGCTGAAGGCCGTGCGGTTTGACCGGGATGCCGATGATCAGCATCAAAGCAGGAGCTTTGAGGCCATCCCGATCTTCACCACATCATCCGCTTCGGCCACCGGCAATGGAAATCTCCGGCTGGAACCATTGAACATTATCGATCTGGATCAAGACGGCAAGGCGGAGTTGGTCTGCAAGCTCAGCTCCAACATTCCTGGCGAAGCCCGTGGACTGGCAGTTATGGATTTCGGTTCCGGCCGTCTCGAGTGGTCATTGAAGACGGAAAGCAACCTCACGGATGTGCTGATCGATGATCTGGACAACGACGGCAGCGTCGAGATCGTGCTGGGGTCCCGTGTCGAACAGGCTTCCGGCAACGATGCCGTCCCTTTCAACCGGAGCGGAGGATGGCTGGCCGTTTTGGGTCCCAGAGGCGACCTCCTCTATTCCGAAAGGCAATTTCAGGGGTCTGGGGAAGTTCGCCTCGCGAGCGTGAAACCTGCCCAATCTCCCACCCCTTTGATCTTCTGCGTCAGTAACACCTGGGGGCCGCGCAGAACGGTCAATGCTGTCTCCTCCCGCTTGTGGAGCGGCAAAAAGCTGGTACCGACCCGCGAGATTTCCACCTCCAACTCGTTTGAACGGGCTGGGGACCATCCCAATCTGGCCGTCACGGAGTTTGATAGAAAACCCCGGCTGATCCTGATCGAACGGGGAACCGGGATAGTATCCTATGATGCAGAGCTGAAAAGGACGATTCATACATGCCCGGACTTTGTGAACGAGATCCTGGACGTGAAGGATATCGACCTGGACGGCAAGCCCGAGATCATCGCCAGACGGCCCGACCGGACTATTCTGGTGCTGGATACAGACCTTCACAAACTGGCGGAGCTCAGCAATCCATATCCAACTGCTGACAAGGTAAACGTTTATGTGGTGGGAAGGGGCAGTGGGCTTGCCAAAGGCCTGGCTGTGTACTCAGAGGAGTTGGTGACTTATTATGGTTATTATCCCGTCAACTGGTTCACGCTTCTGGGGCGGTTTACCACGGCCAATTCGTTGTATTTTGCCATCTTCATGCTCTTCCTGCTGCTGCTGATGATTTGGTATGTGATCTACAATTGGCAGTCTATCTATACGATCATGCCCGCTTTGAGAGTCGCGGTGATCTACCTGCGCAATCATGACCGGCTGATGTATTGCAACCCCTATTTCCTGGAGCTGGTCAGAGCTCCGGTCGGACAGAAAACGAGGTCTCTCAAGGCCCTTTCTCCCACCCTTGGCAAGCTGTTGATCGATTTCAGGGCCTCGGGAAACCGGCTACAAAACCACGAGCTAGCCCTGGGTGAAGACCAGATGGCTGGGATTTACCGGGTCTCTTTTTTTACAGAGGGCATAATCCCGTTTACCGCTACCTCATGATTATCGTACCTGTTCCTACTGTGAACGCTGCGGAAAAGATTCTCTGGGCTGACACGGCCAGACGTCTTTCCCATCATGTGCGCCGCCATATCACCAACGTGATCCTGGCCCTTCCGAAACTCACGGACGAAGGCATCGACAGCTCCGAACGTAAAGAGTATCATCAGATTATCAGTGCCGAAGTGGAGAAGATCAGAGTCTTCACCCACTCCTTCCAGCGCTTTTCAGAACTGCGGGACCACGAGCTGCGCCAATACGACGTCCTGCCTTTGGTGGAACACGTGCTGGACCACCTCCATATGCAGGAAGGCGTGAAGCTGATCCGCGCGATTCCTGGCTCTCCCTTGCAGGCCTATGTGGACCCCATCCGTTTTGAGGAAGCCCTGGCAAATCTGCTCAACAACGCCCTGGACTCCATGCCCTCGGGAGGCTACCTTCAGATCGCTGCCAAAACTGTGGCCCCCCAGGAGTCTCCCAAAAGCGATCTGAGGGTCCTGATCGAAATCGAAGACAATGGAAACGGCATCCCTGAAAAGTATATGGAAGAGATCTGGAAGCCTTTTTTCACCACCAAGCAATCGGGCACGGGGATCGGCCTCCCGGAAAGCAGGAAAATCATCGAATCGATGGGAGGGATGATCACGCTTCACAGCGAAGAGAGAGTGGGGACCACGGTCTCGATCTGGCTGCGGGTGGGGGAATCGGAAGCCTAACCTGACATAAACATCCAAAACACCTCATTGGCAAGCTGATAATCTTGTCTTCTCTTCATCTGAGTTCAATCAGTTCAGATGTAGAAAATAGTTCTCGGGTGTGACTGTCTCGGTCAGCGCCTCAGGATACAGGTTCAAAAATGCCCTGAACGATCCTTGCTTCTTAGGATTCCACTTGATTTCATAGGCTGAAAGCTGATCATTGGCCAATTCCAGATAATCGATCTCGGCACCGTTGCGGTTTCGCCAGAAATAACTATGGTGGTAAAGTACCCGGTTGAGCTTGAGCTTGTGAAACTCTGAGACTATGTAGTTTTCCCACAACTTGCCGATATCGTCCCGCAATTCCAAAGGGCGGAAATCGGCCAGGATCGCGTTACGAATGCCATTATCCACAAAGTAGATTTTGCGGGATCGCTTGATTTCGTTGCGCTGATTGCGGCTGTAGTTTGGCAAGCGAAAGACGATGAAGGCCCTTTCCAGGATGGTGATGTATCTCTCAATCGTGGTGGAATCACTATCCAGAAGCTGTGCCAGTTCATGGAAGGATACCTCGGAGGCCAGTTGCAAGGCCAGGGCCTGCACCAGTTTATCCAGCAGCTCCGGCTTGCGAATGTCGTGGATGCTGAATACATCCTTGAATAGGTAGCTGCCGCAGAGATTTTGCAGGGTGCGAACTGCCAGATGCGAATTTAGGACCACCTCAGGATAAGATCCGTAGAGCAAGCGGTTGGGACGTTGCTGCAGTTCGTGGATCATGCTCCCGTCTGCTACAAGCTCCTCAAAGGCAAAGGGCAGCAGGTTGTATTCGATTTTGCGGCCGGTGAGCGGTTCATTGAGCTTATCTGCCAGCTCAAATGCTGATGAACCTGTAGCCACGATGCGGATATCAGGCATGGTGTCGTGGATGATCTTGAGATTGAGCCCTGCGTTTTCGATGCGTTGAGCCTCATCGATCAGGATAAGCTTATTCTGGCCTATCACACTCCTCAACTGAGCTGAATTCTGGCTGGAAAGCAGAGTTCTGGGCTCTTGCTCGTCACAGTTGAAGTATTGGCTCTGGCCTTGAAACTGGTCCTGGATCATATTGAGAAGGGTGGTTTTCCCGCTTTGCCGGGGTCCCAGGATCAGGATAATCTTGTTCCTGATCAGCCACTCGTTCACAGAATCGAATATCTTGCGCTTGATCATATGTTTACCTCATAGACAAGATTAATAACAAGCCATACTTGTCAAGGAATATATGCCTCTTTTCAGGAGTATAACTCGAAATTTACGCCTCTTTTTGGGGTTATACTCCAGAAATTACGGGTTTGACGCCAAACTCACAGCGAAGCTCTCACAGCGAAGCATCTCACACGCACAGCATCTCACCCACAGAATTCTATTGACATAAAGCCCTGCCCCAAAAAACTTCTATCCTCAGCTACATGAATATAATACCAAGGAGTTATGATATGGATTACTTTTTAACTGAAGATCAGATCGAGATGCGTGACCTGGCCCGCCGCATCGCTATCGAGAAGATGAAACCCGTCTCGGAAAAGTACGATGAAGAGGGCATTTTCCCCTGGGACATCGTGGAAGTGATGAAACAGAGCGACCTTTTTGCCATCCTCATCCCGGAAGAATATGACGGGATCAGCGGTAAGGTGGTAGACCTCGCTGTGGTCACGGAAGAGCTTTGCGCCGTGGACGCTGGCATAGCTTTGGCTTTTGGCGCCACCGGCCTGGGGATGTATCCCATCTTGATCTCCGGTAGCGAAGAGCAAAAGCACAAATACCTCAGTCAAATCGCCGCGGGAGAGCAGCTTGCCGCTTTCGCTCTCACGGAAGCCAATGCCGGTTCCGATGCCGGGGCCATTGAGACCACCGCTCGTAAAGAGGGTGACAACTACATCCTCAACGGCACCAAACAGTGGATCACCAACGGAGGCGAAGCGGGCATCTATACCGTGTTTGCCATGACGGACAAAGAAAAGGGCGCGCGGGGCTGCTCCTGTTTCATCGTGGAAAAAGGCACTCCCGGCTTCAGCTTTGGCAAGAAAGAAAACAAGATGGGCATCCGTTCCTCGGCCACCCGGGAACTGATCTTTGAAGACTGCGTAGTCCCGGTCGCCAATCTGATCGGCCGTGAAGGCACCGGTTTCATCACCGCCATGAAGGTGTTTGACAAATCCCGTCCCATGGTGGGATCTCAGGCCGTGGGCATAGCCCGGGGCGCCTTCGAGGCCGCGGTGCGCTATTCCAAAGAGCGTCAGCAGTTTGGCAAGCCGATTTCCAGTTTCCAGGCCGTGCAGTTTATGCTGGCCGACATGGCCACCCAGATCGAGGCCGCCAGGGCCCTCGTGATGCAGACCGCCCGTATGGTGGACAGCGGGGCCAAGAACTATTCCAAAGAATCCGCCATGTGCAAGTATTACGCCTCCGACGTAGCCATGAAAGTGACCACGGACGCCGTTCAGATCCTGGGCGGATACGGTTATATGAAAGAATATCCCGTCGAGAAGATGATGCGCGATGCCAAGATCCTCCAGATCTATGAAGGCACCAATCAGATCCAGCGCGGCATCGTGGCTGCCAACCTGCTCAAAGAATATTGATCATTGAGGGCCGGGGAGCTCCCGCTCCCCGGTTGCTTT
>JAGOIY010000012.1:3260-26069 GCA_017995405.1 Candidatus Cloacimonadota bacterium | reverse complement strand
AAGCCCCTCGCTGGCGGGGCCAATTTATCAATTGACACAAACAGCCCCTATTTTAGAATTGGGAAAATACTATTATGCGTGTGCGCAGCACCTTTTAAGGAGCCCTAATGCCGTATATTTCAAACACGGATGCGGAAAGGCAGGCCATGCTCAAAAAGATCGGTGTGTCGTCTTTTGAAGAGCTTATCGCCGCCATCCCACCCAAGATGCGTATGAAGAGTCCGCTCAAGCTGGACGAGCCGCTTTCCGAACTGGAGATCACCCGCAAGATCAAATCCCAGACCTGCGGTGACCTTTGCACCTCCACCGCCAATGCTTTTTTGGGGGCCGGGGTCTATGACCACTTTATTCCCGCCGCCGTGGATACGATCGTATCGCGTCCGGAGTTTTTCACAGCCTACACTCCCTACCAGGCAGAAGTCAGCCAGGGCACTCTGCAGTTCATCTATGAGTATCAGACGATGATCTGCGAGCTCACCGGCATGGAGATTGCCAACGCTTCCATGTATGACGGAGCTTCCGCCATCGCCGAAGCGATCCTGATGGCCGTGCGCAAAAACCGGCTCACCAAGGCCATCCTGCCCGCCACTCTGCATCCCGAATATGTGAAAGTGATCCGCATCTACACGGAAGGTGTGGGCATCGAACTGCTTACCGCTCCGATGAAAGACGGCCTCACCGATCTGGAAGCCCTCAAAGCCATGATGGACGAGACGATCGGCTCCGTGGTGCTGCAAAATCCCAATTTCTTTGGCAATATCGAGGCTGGAGAGGCGATCGGCCAGATAGCTCATTCCAACCCCAAGACCCTGTTTATCGTAGCCGCCGATCCCATCTCGCTGGCCATCCTGAAAGCTCCCGCTGCTTATGGAGCCGACATCGCTGTGGGCGAAGGTCAGGCCCTGGGAAACAGCATGTATATGGGCGGTCCGCTGTTTGGCTATTTCAGCACCAAGATAGATCTTGCCCGTCAGATGCCAGGCCGCATTGTGGGCGGAACTCTGGATATAGAAGGCAAAAGAGCCTATGCGCTCACTCTGCAGGCCCGCGAACAGCATATCCGCCGCGAAAAAGCCACCTCCAATATCTGCTCAAATCAAAGCCTCTGCACCCTCGCCGCCACCGTCTATATGGCCCTCATGGGCCGTGAAGGTTTGGTGGAAGTGGCCACCCAGAGCGCTCAGAAAGCTCATTATCTGGCCTCTGAGATCAGAAAACTTACCGGCTTTGAGCTTGCCTATCCAAACGCGCCCTTCTTCCGTGAGTTTGTGGTCAATACACCCGTTCCCGCTGCTCAGATAGTGGAAAAGCTGTTGCCGCGCGCCATTTATCCCGGGGTGGACATGGCGAGATTTGACAATGGGAAACAGCTCATGATCGCCGTCACAGAAAAGAAGTGCAAGGCCGATCTGGATGCCCTTGTATCAGCGCTCAGGGAGGTGACCCATGTCTAGGACCATATTTGAACACTCGTCCCCCGGCCGCAAAGGCTGCACCCTTCCTCCCAGGGAAGTGGACCTACCGCTGGATGGCATCATCCCGGCTGAGTATCGCAGAGAGGCGATTCCACGTCTGCCCGAGCTCAGCGAACTGGACGTGATGCGCCACTATATCAAGCTTTCTCACAAGAACCACTTCATCGAAAAAGGTCTCTACCCGCTAGGGTCCTGCACGATGAAATATAACCCCAAGGTCCATGAGGCTTTGGTGCGCTATTCCTGTTTTAACAACGTGCATCCTTACCAACCGGAACGGACTTTGCAGGGCTCTCTGGAGATCCTCTATGAGCTGCAGAAAGACCTCAGCGAGATTTCCGGAATGGCGCAGGTGACGCTGCAACCCGTGGCAGGTGCTCAGGGTGAGTTTACAGGTATGAAGGTCATCGCCGCCTATCACAAAGCCAAAGGCAACACCCACAAGACCAAGATCATCGTTCCGGACAGCGCTCACGGCACCAATCCCGCCACCTGTTCTCTGGTGGGCTTTGAAGTGGTGGAACTGAAGTCCAATGCTCAGGGCCGCTGCGATCTGGACCATCTGAGAAGCATCGTGGATGACAGCACCGCGGGCTTTATGCTCACCAATCCCAATACTTTAGGCCTGTTTGAGACTCAGATCGAGGAGATCGCCGAGATCATCCACAGCGTCGATGGCCTCATTTATATGGACGGCGCCAATCTCAACGCGCTCCTGGGTATTGTCCAGCCCGGCAAGATCGGCTTTGACGTGATGCACTTCAACCTCCACAAAACCTTCACCACCCCTCACGGTGGAGGCGGTCCCGGTTGCGGACCTGTGGGCGTGGTGGAGAAACTGGTGCCCTATCTGCCAGTGCCACTTGTCAATAAGAACGACGACGGTTACTTCTTTGACTACGGTCACGAGGCTACGTCGATTGGCAAGGTGCACACCTTCTACGGCAACTTTGCCATCATGCTGAGGGCCTACATCTATATCAAGATGCTGGGTGCCGAGGGACTGCGCAAAGTGAGCGAAAACGCCATCCTCAACGCCAACTACATCATGGCAAGAGTGAAAGACCACTACCATATCCAGCATCAGGAATACTGCATGCACGAGTTTGTGGCGGATTCCAGCTGGCAGAAGAAAGCCAATGGAGTGAATACTCTTGACATCGCCAAGCGGCTTTTGGATAAAGGCTTCCATGCCCCCACCATCTATTTCCCGCTGATCGTTCCCGAAGCGATGATGGTGGAGCCCACCGAGACGGAACCGCTGGAATCTCTGGATGCCTTTGCCGATGCCATGATAGAAATCGCGCAGGAATGCTCACAAAACCCGGAATTATTACATGAGGCCCCGCTTACCACACCGGTGCGCAGAGTAGATGACGTGCGCGCGGTGAAGATGCTGGACCCCATATTCAAGATTGAGAAATAGTCTGATTCAGTATCACTCGTTATGCGATATGCGTTACGCGTTGTACTCATGCATAAAACTATGGCACCTAATCCCGATTGGGCGCTACCTCGCGTAACGCTTAACGCGTAACGCACAACCAAACAAGGAGATATAATGAAAAGATTCATACTGGCATTAGCAATGCTGGCCATAGTGACGATTGGCATCGCCCAGGCGGTAAAACTGGGTTATGTGGACACCGACAGGCTGTTATTCGAGAGCAACGAGGCCTTGGAGATTCAGCGCCTCTTTAACCTGGACAAACAGAACTGGAGCTCCCAGATCAAGGCCATGGAAGAAGAAATCCGCAGGATGGAACAGGATTACGAGATCGACAAGCTCACCAAGAATGAAGCGGCCAAACGTGACGCTCTGGCCAAGATAGACGCCAGGAAGGTGGAGGCCGGACGCCTTTTGCAGGAATACTTTGGTGAAGGCGGAAAGGCTGAACAGCGTTATCGCGAGCTCATTGATCCTCTCACTCTCAAGATCCAGGAAGTGATCGTCAAGGTAGCCCAGGACGAGAAGTACACAATGATCTTCGACAGCAGCTATCCCACTATCCTCTATGCCATTCCATCCATCGATATCACCGATATCGTGCTGCTGGAGATCAATAAAGACACCATAGCTCCCGGAACGGAAGCGGACACCGAGCTCAAGCCTGATGAGACCAAGCCTGAACCTGAATTCAAGGACCCCATGCCGGGAGACGTCACCAACCCCAACGAGACCAAACCTCCGATCAAGCCCTAAGATGAAAAAACTCAGCCCCAGCCTGGGAACCGCGCAGCTCAATATGCTCCCGCAGGCCAGCTATCAGGGAGATCCGGAGCTGAGGATAGACAGTGTTTCCACTCCTGAGGATGCCGGCCCGGGCAGTGTGGTGTTTCTGGAGCAGGAAAAGCTGCTGGAAACCACCCAGGCCAGCCAGGCCAGCCTGATCATCACCACTCCTGAGTTTGCCCTCAAACTGGAAGGCCGCAACCTGTTGATCACCCCGAAGCCCTATATCACGATGATGACGCTTCTGAGCTACTGGCTCTCGATGGCCCCCAAAAAGCCTGCCGGCATTCATCCCAGCGCGGTGATCGATCCCAGCGCCACGGTATCCGAAACCACCAGGATAGATGCTGGTGTGAGGATCGGGGCCAACGCCAGGATCGGATCAAACTGCAGGATCGACGCCAACTGCGTGATCGCGGACAATGTCGTAATAGGCGATGGCTGCATCCTTTACCCCAACGTGGTGATCTATGAAGACTGCATGATCGGGCGCGAGGTGATCATCCATTCTGGAGCGGTGATCGGGGCCGACGGTTTTGGCTTTGCCCTCCTGGAGGGAGTGCAGCGCAAGATCCCTCAGATCGGCAATGTCATCCTCGGAGATTATGTCGAGATCGGCGCCAATTCCTGTATCGACCGTGCTACTTTAGGCTCGACCGTTATCGGAGATGGCACTAAGCTGGACAACCTCGTACAGATCGGCCATAATTGTGTGATAGGCCGGCAGTGCATTCTCTGTGCCGCGGTGGGGCTGGCAGGCAGCACGGTGGTGGGTGATTACGTCTATCTGGCAGGCCAGGTAGGAGCCGCGGGACATCTCACCATCGGCGACAGAGCTATGGTTGGGGCTCAGGCTGGGATCACCAATCACATCCCGGCAGATTCCAAATACTTTGGTTCCCCGGCCACGGAAGCTAACCAGATGAAACGCATCATGGCCGCCCAAAAGCATCTGCCGGATATCTACCGGTTTTATTTAAAAAACAAACAGGAATGATCTGGAAGGCAGAGCTATCCTGTCTGAGAGAGATATATGACAGAGTATAAACACACTATTCAGCACGGGGTTTCCTACACTGGGATCGGTCTGCACAGTGGCGAGATATCCACCATCCGCTTCAAGCCGGCCGGCAAAGATGACGGAATTGTCTTTATCAGGGTGGATTTGCCAGACAAACCAGAAATCCCCGCCGATATCGATCACGTGGTGGATATTTCCCGGGGGACCACGATCGGGATCAACGGAGCCGTGGTAGGTACCATCGAACACGTTCTATCCGCTATCAAGGGCCTCAATATAGACAATGTCCGCATCGAGATCGACGGTCCAGAAGCTCCCGTGGCGGACGGCTCTCCTATCGTGTTTCTGAATCTTTTGAGGCAGGCTGGCCTGGTGCAGCAGGATTCCGAACGCGTCTTCTTTGAGCTGGACGCTCCCATCAGTTTCTCCGCTCCGGAAGAGAACGTCGATATCGTGATCGTGCCCTCCAACGAGCTCAAAGTGACCTTCATGATCGATTACAAGCATCCCAACCTCGGCACCCAATACACCTGGCTGCCCAGTCTCGAGTTTTATGAAAGGGAATTTGCCGGGGCCCGCACCTTCTGTTTTATCAACGAAATCCTCTATCTGAAGGAAAAGGGATTGATCAAAGGCGGCTCTCTGGACAACGCTCTCGTGATCGCCGAACCCAACATGAGCGAGGAGGAACTTACCCACCTGCAGCAAGTGTTCAACTATCACAAGCCCGTCCAGGTTTCAGAAGAAGGCATCCTCAACAACAACAAGTTGCGCTATTACAACGAGTTTGTCCGCCATAAAGTGGTGGACCTGCTGGGAGATATCGCGCTTTTGGGAATGCCGATCCGGGGTCACATTCTGGCCGCCCGCAGCGGTCACAAGACCAATGTGGAGCTGGTGAAAAAGCTGCGCCAGATTCAGAAGAAAAACGAGCTCCAGATGATGTACCAGAAAAAACGCAACCAGGAAGCGGTCTTCGACATCAATGCCATCATGCGCATCATCCCGCATCGCTATCCATTTTTGCTGCTGGACAAGATCATCGATTTTGTGCCCAACGAATCCATTACTGGCATCAAAAACGTGACCATCAACGAGCCTTTCTTCCAGGGCCACTTTCCCGACCATCCCATCATGCCGGGAGTGCTGATTTTGGAAGGAATGGCCCAGGCCGGAGGAATCATGCTGCTCAACCAGCTTGAGAACCCCAGAGACTACGTGGCCTATTTTGCCTCCATAGACAACGTCAAATTCCGCAAACCCGTGCTGCCAGGAGATACGCTGCGTTATGAGATGAAAGTGATCTCGCTCAAGCGCTCGCTCTCCAAGATGCACGGAGAAGCTTTTGTCGGTAACGAAAAAGTGGCCGAAGGAGACTTCATGGCCATGCTGCAGGAAAAGAACAAATGAGCACCATCCACCCCACCGCTATTGTGCATCCCGATGCCGTGATCGGCAACGACTGCGTGATCGGCCCTCACTGCGTGATCGGCCCCCAGGTGAAACTGGGCGAGCGCAATCAACTGGCCCCCTTTGTGATCATCGATGGCGACACCACGATCGGAGACGACAACCGCATCTTCAGTCACGCCGTTTTGGGCACCGACCCTCAGGACCTCAAGTTTTCAGGAGAATCCACCTGCCTCAGAGTGGGTTCCCGCAACACGATCCGGGAGTTTGTGACCATCAACCGCTCCAACCACGCCGGCGAAGATACCATCGTGGGAAACGACAACCTCCTCATGGAGTACGTCCATATCGCTCACAACTGCCAGATCGGGTCTTTTTGCATTATTGCCAATATTGTCCAGCTGGCCGGACACGTCATTATCCACGACTATGCCACGATTGGAGGCGCGACGGCCATCCATCAGTTTGTCCATATCGGCACCCATGCCTTTGTGGGAGGCGCTTCCGCCATCAAAAAAGACATCGCTCCCTTCACCCGGGGCCAGGGAAATCCTTACAAGACGGTGGGCCTGAACAGCGTGGGCCTCACGCGCAAAGGCTTTTCCAACCAGAGCGTGGCCGCCATCAAGGAGATGTACAACCTCTTTTACCGCAAGGGCCTCAACACTTCTCAAGCCCTCGCGGTTGCGGACTCCAGGACAGACCTCCTGCCAGAACAGCAGACCTTTGTGGAGTTTGTTCGCTCCGCGGACAGAGGTCTATCTACCTGAAGCAAAACTACCAGCCCGGACTTCGAAGCGCAATTTGTAATTGACAGATATGAGGCCTTGAAGAGCTTAGCATGATTAATACTGATAGTGGAGACGAATATGGAAAACCGGATATATGAATACCTGAGCGTGTTCATAATGTCCTGGATGCTGGTCTATGGCCTCACCCCCTTCATTATGAGGCTGGCCCGCGCCACCAATCTGGTGGATAAACCCAACGAACGCAAAGACCACCCCAAGGTGACACCTCTGATGGGGGGCCTCAGTGTGTTCATAGGTTTTTTCCTGCTTTGCCTCTACGACGTCGCCATTTCTCCCGGCCGCTATTTTGACAAGCCCATGATGGGTTACCTGGCCGGCTCGCTGCTAATCATGCTGATCGGCCTGTGGGATGACAAACGCGCCATGCAGCCCCTGATCAAGATGCTGGGACAGATCGTGGTAAGCTTCATCTTTATCCTCAGCAACTTCACGCTCACGGAGCTGGGCCTGATGTTTGGGAGCATCTATATCTCCATACCCCTGATGGTGTTGTGGATGGTGGGCCTGATGAACGCCCTCAACTTCCTGGACAACATGGACGGCATTCTGAGTGGAATGGCCGGCATTTTGGGCCTGGGGTTCTTTGCCTTCAGCCTCACTACCACCACTCAGACCAATCAGGAATCCATGGCACTGATCGGGTTGATCTCACTCAGTTTTGCCGGTTCCGTCTTTGGCTTTTTACCCTATAATTTCAACCCCGCCCGCATCTTTTTGGGAGACGCCGGATCGATGTTCATCGGCTATTTTCTCTCCTCCATGGGGATCCTGATGGCTCGACTGGCCGGCAACCGCTACAACGACAAGATGTTTTTCCTGATGCCGGTGCTCCTGCTCAGTTATGCCATATTCGATATCGCCCTCGTGAGCTACACCCGGGGCAGAGACGGACGCCATGTGATGCAGGGAGGGCAAGACCACTCCACTCACCGCATCCGCAACGCTCTGGGGTCCATAAAGGTAACTGCTTTCATCATATACAGCATCAACGTCCTGATCGTTCTCACTTCGATTATCGTGTTTACCATCGGGTCCAGAGAGCTGCTATTAATCACCACTATCCTGTTCGCTTCTTTCTTCTTGTTCTTTGGCAGAAAGCTTGACCAGGTTCCCGTGGTGATCCCAGAAAATCAGAAGAAAACTGGAAAGATCAAATGAACTTTATCATCCTTGGCGCGGGACCAGGCCTTCCGCTTCCAGACAAATGTCTCAGTAGTATTTACGTGAACCACGGTGATAGACATTTCCTGTTTGACTGCGGTGAAGGCTGCAGCCGTCAGCTGCTGCGGCATGGACTCAGCGGCGAGGTGCTGGACGCCGTTTTCATCAGTCACTTTCACCCGGACCACATTTCCGGCATCTTCATGCTGATCCAGATGCTCTATCTGCAGAAACGCACCAAAGACCTTTTCCTCTTCCTGCCGGAGCGAGAGACCGAGTTTGAGGCAATGTTGCAGTATCAGTACACCTTCCTCGAAAAGCTCGGTTTCAAGCTGCATATCCTCTCAAATGACTCCATTCGGGATCATTTCCCCCAGATACACGCCATGCAGACGGATCATCTTTGGGGCTATGAAGAGCTGGTGACGGCCCTGGACCTGCCAAACCAGATGCGCTCCTGGGCTTTCAGAATCGGAGAACCGGGAGGAGACCTCGTCTATACGGCCGATATCCAAAGCACCGATTGCGTCGCGTCTCTATTGCAGGGATGTCACACCGCGATCGTGGACGCCATGCATCCACCCCTGGAGCAGATATTGAAGCTGGCGGACAACGGTATCCCCAGAGTGTTGCTCACTCACGGGCTTTCGGAGGAACTGGAGCTATGGCTGCAGCACCACCAGGCCGACAATTTTGAGCTGGCTATGGAAGATATCGGGTATCACATAGAGCTATGAGGTATTCCGCGGCCCTGCTGGCCATCATTCTTGTCACGATCAGCGCCTGTGAGATCAATCGTTTACGCAGCGCCGAGGAGCATTACGGCCAGAAACGCTACGCCGCCGCCATCCAGGAAAGCGATGAATTTATCCCCAAAGCCAACAACGGGGCCCTAAGGACACGCGCGGAACTGGTAAGGTCAAACAGCTATTACCAGCTGGGCTTGATCGCCGTCCAGCGAAACTCGATCGATCTGGCCATCCGGTTTTTTAAGCTTTCCAACTCATCCCAGGCCGATTTTGAACTGGCCAAAATCTACAAATCCAGACTCCTGGAAGCCGCGACCGTTGGTGACTTTGAGACTCAACTGCTCTATTTGAATTCCATCCTCAGAGAGATCCCCACTTCCGACCTGGTGCCGGAAATGATCAACCGCCGCATCGTGATCTATCTGGACCAGATTGGCGATGCCGACGCTGCCTGGCATGATTACATGAACCTCTTTGACACCTACCCGGGAAATTCGTATGAAGTGGCGGCCCGCAAGTCCATGGAAAGGATTGTGCCGAATAAGATCGCTTATGGAGAGCGTCTGGCCAACGCGGGATATTTCAACGAGGCTTTGGCGGTCTATTTTGAGCTGGCCAAGTATCCCATCATCAGGACGGAAGAGATCAACGCGCTTATAGGGTCCACCTATCGCGGTCAGGCCGAGCTGTATCTGGATCAGGAAAACTATCTGGAGGCGGACCGCTTTTTGCGCATCGCCCTGCAGTATATTCCGGAGCAAAGGCCCCAGATCGAGGAACGTCTGCGCCAGATCGTCGATCTGTTTATCAAGAAGGGAGACGCGTTTCTGGCCCAGCGCGATTTTGAAAACGCGCTCACGCATTACCAGAGGGTCTTTGAGATCATCCCGGATTACCCGCCCGCCCGGCAGGCTATCGAAAGAGTCAGAATCACCCAGGAGAATATCGCCCGGGCCGCTCAGCTTTTCAGACAGGCCGAGCTCACCGAAGCCAGTGGAAAAGTGGCAGACGCCCTCAAGCTTTATCAACAGGCCAACGGCCTGGACAGCAATCCCGAGACCCGGACCCGCATCTCCATCATGCAAAACACTATTGAGGCGGATCGCAATCCCCTCGCGTTTGCCCGCAAGATCATCAATGAATACCGCAACGGTTTGCTGAACAACCGCATCACCCAACAGAAAAAGCAGCTTCTGGGACGCTATAAAAACAGCGAAATCCGCGATTCCGGCTGGAAGTTTCTGCTCTCCACCGGCCAATATAAATATGAAGCCCGCTACGACCTGATGACCCCTCAGGAGACCTTCCTGTACGTATGGCAGGTCAGTCTTAAAGACCGCAAGATTATACCCCTCAACAAGATATCCGAGGAGCTAATGAAATGAGCCGGCGTCTGGTACTCTTCCTCCTCCTGCTCGTATGCCAGTACGGGTGGGCTCAGTCCTTTGATATCAATGCTTTTTCGGACAGCACCAAATACGGCTGGCAGACATATCTGGAGCGGAACGCCTACCGGCAGGACCTGTTGGAACGGCAGGACTTGCTGCAGCTCTATGAAATGGAAGCCAACTCTTTGCGAGACTGCGTGATCAAATCCGCCATCGCGCCGGGATGGGGTCAGTTTGCCAACAAACAATCCACCAAAGGTTCGGTGTTTCTGGCCACAGAGCTGGTTTTAGCAGGTGCTTCACTCTATTTCTATGATCGCAGCATGTACTACTACAACAGATACCTGGATGCCACCCAGGTGGAAGACATCGAGTCCTATTACAACGCCGCGGTGGGACCCCGTCAGTATTCCCTCATCTTTTTGGGAGTGGGAGCGCTGGTGTGGATATACAACATTTTTGATGTGATCCAGGGCACCGAGGAATACAACGCCCAGGTGTGGAAAAGGGTAGTACAGAAGCATCGGGAGGCTAAGATCAACCTCAACGGCAACGGCATCGAGATCAGCTTTTAGGAGCAGAGTTATGAGCTACACTCTCCCCGGCATGAATGACCGCCTGAGCAACCCAAACAGCAGTTTCCTGGATCAGGTTCCTCTTTCAGTGGACGGCCATCTCCCTGGTCAGATTTCCTTGATCAACGGCGGGCGGTATCGCTTTTACCTTCTGAGTCTGCTTGCCATCTGTGTGGCCATGTTAGCTTTAAGCGGCTGTGGGTTAAAAAGAAAGAACCCTCTTGACCCCAACGCCAACCCCACTATCATCGTCCCCGAGATCATTTCCAATCTTCAGGTATTCCCTTCCGCTCCAGGGGCCGCCAGCAAGTATGTGGACCTCACCTGGCAGGCCAACCCTGAGTATTCCACAGACGGTTATTATGTCTACCGTGGTCTGGGGTTTTATTCCGCCTTCGCCGTGGTGGATACGGTTTATACCAATCGCGCCAGTCATGGCTCCAAACCATGGCACTCAGTAGTCCCCGGAGAGTATTACTACAAGATTTCCGCCTTCAAACAGTATTCCGGAGGACGTCTGGAAGGCAGGCCCTGTCTGCCCGTCTGGGTAAGGATTCCGATATGACGCGTGGAGCTGTTGACAGCGGGCCCGCAAACGTCCTCGTTTGCTGATTACAAAACATGAACATCGATTTTGAGGGGCAACTCAACGACGCCCAGCTGAGGGTGGTCTCCTATGTCCAGAGCCCTCTTCTGGTATTGGCGGGGGCCGG
This sequence comes from Candidatus Cloacimonadota bacterium, assembly GCA_017995405.1. Classification (GTDB taxonomy): domain Bacteria; phylum Cloacimonadota; class Cloacimonadia; order Cloacimonadales; family Cloacimonadaceae; genus UBA3900. The sequence goes on along the minus strand of JAGOIY010000012.1, from coordinate 14,532 downwards.
AAGCGGCAAGACCCGCTGCATCATCTACCGTTGCGCCCATCTGATCAAGAACCTGGGTGTAGCCCCCTGGAACATCCTGGTGGTGACCTTTACAAATAAAGCCGCGCGGGAACTGCAGGAACGCCTTGAGAAGCTGCTGGGCTTTCCGGTAAGCTCTCTATGGGTAGGCACTTTCCACTCCCTCTGCGCCAGGATTTTACGTTATGAGCACGCCTTTCTGCCCTTCAGCTCAAGCTTTAGCATCTATGATGACGACGCCCAGAAATCCCTTTTGAAAAAGATCTATAAAGAACACGGCTACGATGTCAAAAAGTATCCCCTCAATCGCGTCCTGAGCAGGATCAGCCGCTACAAAAACCGTCTGCAGCTACCGGAAGACCTCTCAGATTCCGCGTCCAGCCTCAGTCACGCGGATCCCTTCCACAAAGGGGTCCTGGACATCTACAAGCTTTACCAGCAAGCCCTGCTATTCAATCAGGCAGTGGATTTTGACGACATCCTGCTCTACACTGCCAGGCTTCTGCAGGATAACGACACGGTCCGCGCCAAGTATGCTAACCAGTTCAAACACGTGATGATAGATGAGTATCAGGACACCAACCACGCCCAGTTTGAGATCATCCGTCAGATCGCGGGAGGGCATCACAAAGTCTGTGTGGTGGGCGATGACGACCAGGCTATCTACAGTTTCCGCGGTGCCACCATCCGCAATATCCTCGAGTTTGAAAAGGATTATCCGGAGGTGATGGCGATCCGCCTGGAGCAGAACTACCGCAGCACCATGAGCATCCTCAATCTGGCCAACGCCATCATCAAAAAAAACCGCCGTCGCCACAGCAAAGACCTCTGGAGTGAACGCGGCGAGGGCTTCAAACCCAGGCTGAATATCTACGAGGATGAAAACGACGAGGCGGAAAAGGTGGCCCAGACCATTCTGAAACTACGCGAGCAGGGTATCCCGCTAGGCCAGATCGCCGTGTTGTATCGCACCAACGCGCAATCCCGCGTCTTTGAAAGCGCCTTTATGCAGTATCGAATCCCCCACATCCTGGTGGGTAGCCTGCACTTCTATCAACGCAAGGAGATCAGAGACCTGCTGGCCTATCTGAACGTGATCTCCAATCCGGCCGATTCCGAAAGCCTGCTGAGGATCATTAACGAACCGCCCCGCGGCATTGGCCAGACTACCGTCAACCGTGTGATCGGTTATGCCAACAGCCTCCGCATCGGCATCAGGGATTCTCTTCATGCCGTGGACGCGATCTCAGACCTGGCCGCCGCTGCCAAAAAAAAGCTGGCTGGATTCAGCCACATGCTGGATACCTGGAGAGATGCGGCCAGGACCAAAGCGGCCCCGGATCTGGTGCGTCTCGTGATCGATGAACTGCAGCTCATCGATCAATACCGTAAGGGCAACGACCCCAAAGAGATCGCCAGAGCGGAGAACCTCATGGAGTTCGTCAATTCCGTCACGGAATTCTGCGAGCGCTACCAAAAAGAAAACGAGCGCGTGCCGCTATTGGCCGACTTCTTGCCCTACGTGGCCCTGCAGACCGATCTGGACAGAGTGAAGGATGGCGAAGAAGCCTTGCGCCTGATGACTCTCCACAATGCCAAAGGCCTGGAATTCAGTCATGTGTTCATCGTCGGACTGGAACAGGAACTTCTTCCCCACCGCATGAGCATGGGCAGCCGCGAAGAAATCGAGGAAGAACGCCGCCTCTTTTACGTTGGCGTCACCCGCGCCAAAGACAATCTTTCGCTCAGCCTGGCCAGGCAGCGCCGTCTCTATGGCGTTTTCGATCACTGCCAGCCCAGCATGTTTCTCCAGGATCTGGACGCGGCTCTGTTTCAGGGCAGCACAGATGAATCTTCCTATGCTCCCAGACCTCAGCCCAGGCTCAAGACCAGAGCCCAGATCACCGATAAGGACAAACATTACCGTATCGGTCAGGACGTCTGGCATGATGATTTTGGTCACGGCAAGGTGCTCAGCGTCAACGGTACCGGACGCGACGCCACCTTGGCTGTTTCTTTCGACAAAGGCAGCTTGCTCAAGGTGATAGGCACCTTTCTGCGCACCGAATCCAGCCCTGATGAACGCTAACTCCTCACCCCTTTCCCACCTTCCCGCCTCCTATGCTTAGGCAAAGGAGAGGCATAGGAGATGTAAAGGTGGTGTAAAGGAGGCTAATTGGATACGATTGATAGTTTGAAGTTTAGATGGTTGAGAACGGTTGCTGGCCTTGACTCTCTCAACGCACTACCCCTCCCGGAATGGCAAAGGTCCCCGTTTGCCACTCTGTGCCTTTTCAACCCTAACACCCTAAAACTTTAGAACTTTACAACTCCACAAGGACTACCATGATCCTACCGCTCATACTATCTGATCTGAACCGTCAAAGCTTTGCCATGGAGCTACTTGCGGCCCTGGATTCAGGCCAGTTGGTGCAAGCCTACCACATGAACCAAAGCGCCCGGGCTTTGATGGCGGCCTGGCTGTGGAATCAGACTGGCAAAAACGTCCTGATCGTCTCTCAGGATGACATCATCGCCGAGGACATCTGGGATGATCTGGTGGCGTTCATAGGCCGGGACAAAGCTCGCTATCTTCCTGATTACGAGATACTTCCCTATGAGGAGAGGTCACCTCACTACTCGATCCGGGCCACTCGCATGATCTGTCTGCAACAAAGCCTCGATCCTGCTCCAGCCGTTTACAGCTTATCCATTCGGGCTTTGACCCGTTATCTGCCGTCCCGCCACTTGCTGGAACGGCAAGTATTCTCCCTCGTCCGGGGAATGGAGATCACTCCGGAAGAGCTCACGACCCGGCTTTTCAATATGGGCTATGAGCATGAGTATCAGGTGACTAAGGTGTTTCAGATGTCCCGTCGGGGTGGCATTATGGATATCTTCAGTCCGCCTTCGCTCAAACCGGTCCGCCTGGAGTTTTTTGGGGACGAGATCGTCTCCATGCGCGTCTTTTCCACCAATACCCAGCGCTCCGAACCAGGTGAGATAGACAGCTTTACCGTGATCCCCGCCCGGGAGCTTTGTCTGGATGACATCGATCCCCACTCTCCCTTTGCCTCCCAGATCAAAAAGAAAGGCTTCTATGAGGGAATTGAGAACCACTACGGTCTGTTGTTGCCAGAGCTATCCACCTTCGCGGACTACTTTGCCTCCGAGGATAGACTGCTGCTGTTCAACAACTTCAGCTATGTGTGGGAGGAATTTGAGCAACTCCAGGAACAGGTCCATACCCAGTATCGCAAAGAGCTGAAACACAAGACAAAAGCCCGATTGACACCTCCCGAGCGCGTCCTGGCCGGCGAGGAGCATCTTTTTGAACTGCTCAAGCCCGGAAAGGCCATGTTGCTGTCTCAGAGTGAATTCAGCCTGGGGATCGCCAACCAGCCACTCAAGACCGTCTTTGAGCCCCAGCCTGCGTTTGGTGGGGACCTCGACCTCCTGGCCTCCAGCCTGAGAGAGAACGCCCGGGAAGGCCGACGCAGCATTCTGCTCTTCGACAACCAGAGCCAAAGCCAGCGCACCAAACTCCTGCTGGCAGATTACGAAGCAGAGGCCGAACACCATATCGGCGTGTTGCACGAAGGCTTTGGAATTGGGCTCACCGGCCCGGTGCTCTGGACCGATCACGAGATCTTTAACCGTTATAAACGCAAGCGTTACACTCCCCGCTTCTCTCCCGGAGAGGAGATTGTGGATTATGAGGCTCTCAAGCCAGGAGACTATGTGGTGCACATCGAGCACGGAATAGGGGTTTTTGAGGGACTCAAGATCATCAGGCTCGACGCTCAGGATACCGAATGCCTGGTGCTGAGATACGCCAACGACGACCGCGTCTATGTGCCCACCTATCAGCTCAAAATGGTCACCAAATATGTGGCCGAAGAAGGGGCCAGCCCTACCTTGCACCGCATAGGCAGCGCCCGCTGGCAAAACACCAAACGCAAGGCCGCCCAACAGATCGAACTGGTGGCGGCTGATATCGTGAGGCTATATGCCGAACGCTCCGCCCGGGTGGGATTCTCTCACAAACCCGATACGGATTGGCAGCGTGAACTGGAAGAATCCTTTATCTATGAGGATACTCCAGACCAGGCGAGGACTTCGCTGGAAGTGAAAGCGGATATGGAACTTCCCGCTCCCATGGAACGGCTGCTGTGTGGAGACGTGGGCTTTGGCAAGACGGAAGTGGCCATCAGAGCAGCATTTAAGGCTGTATGTTCCGGCACGCAGGTGGCGGTGCTGGTGCCCACGACCCTGCTGGCGGAACAGCACTGGCGCGTCTTTAAGGAACGGCTGGCCCAGTATCCCATCCGGGTGGCAATGCTCAGTCGCTTCCGGGCTAAAAATCTGCTGGCCAGAGATATAGATGAAATCCTCAGCGGCAAGGTGGATATCGCTATCGGAACTCACCGGCTGCTCTCCAAAGACATCCGCTTCCCCAATCTGGGGCTGCTGATCATCGATGAGGAGCACCGCTTCGGGGTGCGTCACAAAGAGCGGCTCCGCAAGCTGCAGAGCAACGTGGACACTCTCTACATGAGCGCTACACCTATCCCCCGCACCCTCAATATGGCATTGGCCAAGCTCAAGGAAATCTCCCTGATGCAGACTTCTCCCAAAGAGCGGCTCCCCATCCGCACCATCATCACACCCAGAGATATGGAAGTGGTACGCGATGCCATTCGCAGAGAGGTCGACCGCGGCGGCCAGGTCTTCTTTATCCACAACCGGGTGCAGACCATCGAGCACGTGGCGGACGAACTGCGCAACCTGATGCCCAATGTGCGCTTCGCCGTCGGCCACGCCCAGATGAGCGAACACCACCTGGAAGACGTCATGGATGCCTTTATCGCCAAAGAATTTCAGGTGCTGATCTCCACCACCATCGTGGAAAACGGCATCGATATCCCCAACGCCAACACCATCCTCATCGACCGGGCAGACACCTTTGGCCTGGCCCAGCTATATCAGATGCGTGGCAGAGTGGGACGCAGCAACCGCCGCGCTTACTGCTATCTGCTGATCCCAAGAGGCACTACCACCGAGGCCAGACACCGTCTGGAAGCCCTCACTCAATACGACTTTCTGGGAGCGGGATTTCAGGTGGCCCTGCGCGATCTGGAGCTCAGAGGAGCGGGGGCCATCCTGGGTACCAAACAGAGCGGGATAATCCAATCGATCGGGTTCAACTATTACAACTCGCTGCTGGAAAAAGCCATTAGTTCAGGTTCGGGAGGCAGACAGGTCTCGTTGGAAGAAGAGCTTCAAAAGAGCCCCGGAGCTAAGCTCAAGACTGAGATCGATCTCTATTTCCCTCCCGAATACATCGATAACGACGAACAGCGCCTGGGTATTTATCGCCGCCTCAGTGCTTTTGAGAAGGTCGAAGAGATCGAGGAGATGGAGCGTGAGCTGATCGACCGCTTTGGCCCCATGCCGGAAAAAGCTTCCTGGTTGCTGATGTTTTTCAAGATGGACCTGATGGCCAACCAGGCCCAGTTGGCAAACTGCAAGGTCCGCAATCATACCTTCACGCTGGAATGGAGGGCCGATCAGATTCCCTCAAAACAAAAGGTGCTGGCCTTTGGTGCCAGAGTGGCACTACCTATGAGCTTCGACACTTCCAAAGGCCTCAGAATCGAGATCGGAATGGATCGCGATCACGGCTACCGGGAGCAATTTGAGACCGCCCTTGGAATCCTGAAGGGCTATCTGGAATAAATGCAAGTGATTGGGCTTGTGGCAGCTGGAGCGGAGCAAGCCTGCGAAGATTTTTTTATGGGGTCTTAGCCTGCACTAATAAAGGGCAAAGAGCATATTGTAGAAATCTATCAACAGCGTCTATGAAATTTAACATTTGTCTTTTGGCTGGGATGTGTTACTATATCATCAAGGCTTGGATGCAATATTCAAAGATTATCAAACGCCAACCCTTGAGGAGGTTATCATGCGTAACTTGCATCTTTTCATGCTGCTGCTGGCCGTTGGACTGCTGGCCTCGTCCCTGAATGGGACACCGCAAAGCGTCTTTTTTGGCCAGTCTGGCTTCGATCCCAGTCCCCAAACTTTTGCACTTCCTTCCACCCGCCAGACCGTCATGAACAGTCTGCTTTATCAGGATTACCAGGCAGACTGGCAGGATAACTATCTGTTCAGCGCTGAGCTCAACGACCAGGGCCGGATTACTGCCATCACCAGCTCCGGATGGAACCCAGACAGCGCTCTCTGGGAAGAGCAGGCCAGGCAGACCATCGAATACCGTCCTGATTTCCAGCCTGCCCATATTGCCATGACCTGGTTGAAAGACGGCGAGTGGAGTTTGTTTGCAGAGGTCAACTATGTCTATGAGGATGATCTCGTCCGGATGATCAGTTACAACCAGTTTGAGGACGGTGAGAGCCGTCCCTACTGGCAGGCGGCCTTCTACTACACTCCAAACACCCTGATCCTGAACTCCGTGCTGGAATTTCAGTATATGGGAGAGCCGGTCCCGCTCAATATCAAAAAGTATGATTATATCTGGGACGCGGGCAGCCGTCCATCCGAGATTCTCAGCTCCGTGATGTCTTTGACCAGAGAATGGGAACCCACCACCCGCGACACCTACGGCTATCACAACGACGATCAGACCACCCACGCCTCCTACCTGCGCTATCTGGAAATTGGCTGGCCTTTCAACACACAGTTGCTCACCGGTGTCTTCCCTACCAAGTTGCTTGAGCATCGCCGTTTCCAAAGATATGCTCCCACTTCCGACTGGTATGAGACCGTCCGGGAATTCTATAGCTATGACGCCAGCAATCAGTTAGAAACTATTGACCAGTATGAAAGCCCCGCCTCCACGGTCTGGGAAGTCAACCAGCGCAGGACCTACAGCTACACAGACGGACTGCCGGTATCCGAGACCTGGTGGCATGATCCCGATGGCCAGGATGTGCTGGTGCCAAGCTCGCGGATCATATATGGATATACTCAGATCACCGCTGCCGACGACCCCGTCGCCCCTCCTGCCATTAGTGATCTGAAAGTGTTTCCCAACCCCTTCAATCCTCAGACCGCCATCGGCTTCAAACTTCAGGACTCTGCCAATATGGAGGTCTCGGTCTACAATTTGAAAGGCCAGAGAGTGCGGAAGATCTTCGCTGGCAACGCCAGCTCAGGAGACCACAACCTGAACTGGGATGGTAGAGACGACCAGGGCCGCAAACTGGCAGCCGGAATCTACCTGATCAGTCTGAAGGCAGGTAATGAAAGCGACACAGTGAAGGCCGTGCTGTCCAGATAACTGGTGTAATCAGGCTCCAAACCCAGAATCATGACAATTGAGGCCGCCTGGTGGGCGGCCTCAGCTTTATTGAACTATTTCACCAGCGTGAGCATGCCAAAGAAGTGGCAAACACTGCCTCCCAGCACAAAGAGGTGCCAGATGGCATGGTGGTAGGGTAGCTTTTTAAATACATAGAACACCACTCCCAGTGTATAACACAAGCCGCCAGCCAGCATCCAGGCTATCATCTGAGGGGGTACCTGTTGCCGGAGCGGATTAATGATCAGTACCACCATCCAGCCCATCATGATATAGATGACCACGGACAGGGCTTTGAGCTTTCCCATGGCAAAGATCTTGAGGTTGATGCCGATAATGGTGAGCAGCCAGACTACTCCAAAGAGGGTCCACCCCCAGGGGCCTCTCAGTTCTCCAATGGTGACGGGAGTATAGGTGCCGGCGATGAGCAAAAAGATGGAGGAGTGGTCCAGAATCCTGAAGAAGGCTTTTACACGAGGCTGGGGAAAAGCGTGATAGAGAGTCGAGGCCAAATATAGAGCGATCATGGTGGCGCCATAGATGCTGAAGGAGACCACTTTCCAGACGTCGCTTTGACGGGCCGCGAAGACCACCAGGATCACCAGCGCGGCGATCGACAGACCTACTCCGGTGCCGTGCGTGACGCTGTTGGCAATTTCCTCACCCAGACTTTGTTTCTGGCTGAGGGGGACGCGATCCAGGAATCTGGACTTATCCTGTGGGCCCGAAGGTTGCTTGCCAGCCTGGGAGCCGGCAGGTTTGGATTTGCTCATGGGTGTTGTTCCCCCTGGGTGTATAACTTTACGACGTCTTCCTCTATGCACTGGGGCAGCAGACCAGTGAGAGGCTTTCCCGAGGCGATCAAAGCTCTGATCTGGCTGGATGAGATGTCGGGAGCGTCAATGGCTTTGATCTGACAACGGGGAGCAGGCTCAGGCATCCTGAGATCATAGCCAGGCCTTGGTATAACGATGAAAAAGAGGTTTTCCCTCAACCACTCATACTCACGCCAGAGCGGTAGTTGGGAGAGATTGTCCGAACCGATCACGAAGGCGAAGCGTTTTTCCGGGCATCTGATCCGGAGCCGCCTGATCAGGTCTGCCGTAAAACCGTTTCCGGACGCGTCGTCCTCCCAGAGCTCCATACCCGGTTCCAGCACTCTGGCGATCAGTGCTGCCCGAGTGGAATAGCTGAGCACCGCGCGGTCCCCTTTAAAATGATGACGGCCCACGGGAAGAAAGGCTACAACGCTGATGAGGGGATCTTTCAGCAGTTCGCGGGCAAGGTGCAAATGGCCGTTGTGAATGGGGTCAAAGCTTCCTCCGATCAGGGCAGTGAGTCTTTGCTGGTCCCGCTCTTCTTTGTTGTTGTGATCGAATGCCCTGCCGTGGCTGGTCTTCATTGTTTTGAAAACAAACCTTTGAGCTTCCTGGCTTCCTTGCTTTGGGGATATTTGTCCACCAGGAGTTGGTAAAAGGACTTTGCTTCTTCCTGCCTGTTCTGCCGTTGGCAAATGATGGCCGAATAGTAGAGCGACATGCGGTCGGGATCGTTGGTGTTTCCCAGGTCCGTCACTTCTTTAAAATACATCAGGGCAGCGCTGTAGTCCTTCATCTTGTAGCTGATATAACCGTTTTGATAGCGTTTTTCGATCAGCTTGCCCTGAGCCTTGCGGATATACTCAATCGCTTGCTCATACCTCGGGTCGCCGGGATACTTTTCGATGAAGCGGCGAAAGGAAGCAATGGCGGCGACTGTCTCACCCTGGTCATATTGGGCCGGGAGGGATTCTTCCAACATGCAGAGAGCGGATTGAAAAAAGGCTGTACTTACATCCTGATGTTTGGGAAAGGTGTTGATAAACTCTTCATAGGCCGCCCGGGCATCGGCAAAGCGGTTGATCGCGAAATAGCTATCCGCCTGTCGCATAAGCGCGTAAGCAGTGCTTCCGGAAGATCGCTCGAAATAGATCTCTCCATACAGCTCGGCCGCTCTGGCATATTTCTTGTTGGCGTACAGCTCATCCGCTTTGGCCAGTTTTTCGTCACTGCTCTGGAAAGCGGCGTCTTTGGCGCAGGCTGTCAGCAGCATGCCAATCGCGAGGGTGAGGATCAGAAAGTGTCTGGTTCGCATGTTTGGGGGTTCCTTGCTCTATTCAGTGGTCCATAGCAGATAGATGATCGAAGCCAGCGCGGCTGTGACCAGCATCGGTTCAAACCATTTGATGCCGGTAGTGGCTGACCCGCCTTGCTCGCCGCTCTGGAATTCGTGGCTGAGAGATGAAACGTGCCGAAGCTGGCGCGTGGGCAGCGATATCTGCTTTAAATTGAAGACATACACGGGTTTTCGCTGGCTGCTGTAGGAGAGGAAACCACCGCGTTCGACGGTCTGCCAGCGTAATTCCATCTCGACGAGCACCAGTAGGGCGGCATCCAGTTTCAAGGGCCGCAGATCATATTCTTCCACCTCACTGCTGTCCCCCTCCGTGTAAGAAATGGCCGGTGAATGCTGGCCCAGCCCGGCTTCACGGATGTCGGCACCTTGGATTAAAAGCTGCCGTCTGATCTCGTTGGCCAGGGCCTGGCTCCATTCACCGGCCCGTATTTCAAGGATTATCGGTTCACCTGTGATGACTCGCGCCGCAATGGATTGGCTGATGGCCGTGATCTCCACCGGGGAAATCTGGGCCTGAGCAACACATATCCACAGCGCGGCACAAAAGACCAGCCACAGGTATCTCGGCATCTCTTAGTTGGCAGTCAGGCGAAGATACTTGTTTACCAGGTCCATCCGGTTGTATTTAGGATAGCTGGTTTTGAGCTTGGTAAATTCGTCGTTGGCCTGGTACTTCATGTCCAGATTGTAGTAGCACATTCCCACCTTCAGCATGGCATCCGGCACCTTGTGATGGGTGGGGAAGTTGTCGCGGACATAGATGAAGGAATCCAGAGCAGTGCTGAATTTCTTGCCGGCATAGTAGTTTTCGCCGATCCAGTAATAGGCATTGGCGGAAAGGCTTTCATTGGGATACTGGGCCAGGAAGTCTTCAAACATCACGATGGATTCTTCGTATTTACGCTTGTTATAAGCGGCCAGAGCGGCTTTGTATTGAGCGGCAATGCTGAGCTGGCGACGTTTTTCCTTCTTGGCGCGTTCCTGCACGATCACGTCTTCCAGATCGGTGCTGACTCCCTTAACTTCCGTGCTAAGGGATTCCACCCGCTGGCGAAGGCTGCTGACATCGGTCTTGATGGTGTTGTTGGAAGTAGTGATCTCCGCTTTGGTGGTGGTCAGCATATCGTTGACCTCGGTCTTCAGAGTGGTGACCTGAAGCTCTTGATCTTCTCTCAGAGAGGCGATCCAGGCAGAATTCTCTTCCCGCATAACCTCTATCTCCATCTCGATATCGTCGAGGCGGCCACTGATCCCCTGGAGGGATTCGTCACGGACTCCCATTTCAGAGCTGATCTCACCCTTGATATCGGATTCCACTTCACTGAGGCGGGCCAGCAGGTCGTTCATGAGAGCGGCGCGTTTCTGGGATTCTACTCCCAGCTTGGCTTCCATTTCCTCGGAACCGACCATTCCAGCCGCGGTAAATTCGGCATACATATCCAGCACCATGTCACGCAGGTCCTGAACGTCGGCTTCGAGGGTAGAGGCCTTGCCCAGATTGCTCTGGCTGAGGTCCTGAACTTCCTTGGTGAGGCCGGTGAGGGTGGCGGTGACCTTTTCGTTTTCGTTGATCACGGCAGTGAGTTCGTCCTTGGTGGCAAAGTTGCTGGATACGCTTCTCAGCTCAGCCAGGTTGTCCGTGTAAGCTTCCAGGCTAAAATCAGTGTCTTCCGCCAGCATGTCCAGCTCGAGCCTGATTTCATCCATATTGGTGCTGATCTGGGTTTGCAGATCTGCCATTCCGGCATCGTGACC
>JAGOIY010000012.1:0-3160 GCA_017995405.1 Candidatus Cloacimonadota bacterium | reverse complement strand
TGGGTGGCTTTCACGGAATCCAGTTCGGCCGTGTGGGCGATCCTCAGGCCTTCTATTTCCCCCGCGATTGCCGCGCCCTGGTCCACGAGACGTTGTTCCAGGCTGTTATGTTTGTTGATGGTATCGGCCATTCCATCCTTGAGCGTGGAGACCTCATCCTGAAGATAGGCAATATCTCCACCGGTGGCATCAATCTCAGCCTGCATGGGCTCCAGCACCGTGAGCTTTTCATCCGTACCGTTCATCCGGATGATCATTGCTTCCATCCGTTCCTTTTCAGCCAGGATATCTTTGCGGATCACTTCGAGCTCGGTATCCTGCTTGTTTTGACGAGCCTCGAGCACATTGGCCTTTTCCTTTTCGACCTTGAAAGCCTTGTTACTGACGCAGCCCGCGAGCAATAAGACCGCGATCGTCAATAATAACACAGTTCTTCTCATGTCACACTCCTTTTTGGTGATATCTTTCTAACTTTGCAGAAAAGCTTTATAGCTTCTGTAGGTTGAATACAAATCGGCTTTGCTGCACAACTCGTACAGCGAGTGCATCCCCATCAGACCGGTACCGCAGTCGATCACTTCGGCGCCGAGATTGGCAAGGATGTAGGCAATGGTCCCGCCACCACCTTCGTCAACTTTGCCCAGTTCTCCCATTTGCCAGAAAACGCCGGCTTCGTTGAAGATCCTGATCACTCTGGCGGTAAACTCGGCATTTGCATCGTTGCAACCATACTTTCCACCGCTGCCGGTGAATTTGGCCACACCCACTCCATGATTAAAGAGGACCGCGTTTTGACGCTCATGCACCCCGGGGTAATTGGGATCGATCGCCGCCGTTACGTCTCCCGAGATGATATGGGCGTTCATGAAGGCACGGCGAAGGTTAGAAGAGCTGTCGCTCTCGCCGCTTGCTTTCATCAGGCTGGCCACGAAATCCTGCACAAAGATGGAATGGGCCCCTGTGCTGCCCTGACTGCCCACCTCTTCCTTGTCTGAAAGATAGACGATCATAGCGCGTTTGGGCTTGGTCTCCAGGCTGTCGAGCAGAGCTGTGAGACCTGAATAGGCACAAATCCGGTCATCCTGTCCATAGCCCACCACCATGCTGCCATCGATACCGGCGTCACGGCTCTTACTGGCAGGCACCAGTTCCAGTTCGGCTGAGAGGAAATCCGCTTCCGAAATTCCGTAACGCTCATTCAACAGCTTGAGGGCGTGGGCTTTGATAGCTTCTTTATCATCATTGCCGGGTTCTTGCATACCGCCAAACACCAGGTTCATTTTGGAGGCGTCGATCGCGTCGGTGATATTCTTGCTGTATTGTTCCTTCCTGGCCAGGTGAGGCAGCAGGTCTGGAATTATGAACACGGGCTCGTTATCCTTTTCACCCAGGCTGATCTGGAGCACGGTGCCGTCCTTTTTCACGATAGCTCCGTGCAGAGCCAGGGGAGTGGACACCCATTGATATTTCTTGATGCCGCCATAGTAATGGGTACGCATGCAGGCAGTGGCGCTGCTGTTGTCCTCATAGAGAGGGTTCTGCTTGAGGTCCACCCTGGGAGCGTCGATATGGGCAGCTACCATGTTGAACCCGGAACTCAGCGGTTCGGTACCCAGCACGGCAAAGGCCATGGTCTTGCCTCTAAAGATCGTATAGACACGGTTTTTGGCGTTTTTTGCCCCCAGAGGGGTGAACTTATGCTTCTTTAGCTGGCTCTCCACATAGGCTACCGTCTCTCTGACGGTTTTAGCCTGGTTGAGAAAATCCTTATACGCTTCGGCATATTGGAAGGCTGCGGCCCGGTCTGCTTCTGAGGCGTCCTTGAAAAAGTTCTTGCGTTCATAGAGCAACCCGGTGGTTTTAGCTTCCTTTTTCTTCATTAAGACTCCATATATTCTATTTTTTGATGTTTTATAATATCTCAAGCACCTTCAGATGCCTGTCCCCCATGGGGGCCTGGACCACCGCAACTTCGGAGGGCTTTTTGCCCAGAAGGGCTTTACCGATGGGAGAAAGAGCCGAAACTGGCTGAAATGGCTCGCCTTCGTAAAAGTTCAGCTCATCAGCGCCAACCACTTTGAAGACCACCGCTTCCCCGTTATCCAGGTCCTCAGTGCGGCAGATACTGCCAAAGCGGACCAGGTCCTTGGGAAAGACACTGGTATCCACCACTTTGAGCCTCGCGGCCCGGCGGCGCAGATGGTCTATCTCTCCATCTATTGCCCTTTGGCGTTCCCGGGCGGCTTTGTATTCGGCATTCTCCGAAAGATCGCCAAATTCTCTGGCAATGGCAACCGCTTTGATCGTCTCAGGGCGCTCGTTGTTCATCAGATGGCCGATGCGGCGCTGGATCTTGTCCATTCCTTCCTGGGTGATGAAGAGGCTCAGGTCCACCCGCTCAACCTTTCTTCTTTTTGAGGACCCGCATGGCGGTAGTGGCGGCTTTTTTGACCCGGGCGTTTCCGCTATGGGTCCAGGTCTCCACAGAGGCTTCGATGCCGGGGTCATAGTCCATGAGGGCGGCGCAGAGGATCTCCACCGTCTGAGGATCACGCTGATGGCCGTGATGGGCCCACACTTCCAGATACCTGGCCGCGTCGATCTTATAAAGGGCTTTGAGCAGGGTGACGTGGTGGGCCTGAGCGTCTCCCAGAGGCTGCAGCCACTGATTGGTGTAATGGGTAATGATGGGGCCGATGGTATCGGGTTCTTTCTTCATCAACTTGATCATTAGATTGACATTAGCCTTGCGGATATCTTCCCTGGGGCTGCGGTCCCAGCCATAAACGGTCGGCAGATAGGTCTGAGGGGCTTTGCGCAACAACGGGAGCATCACTCTCTCGAGGATGGAAGCCAGTTCCGTGGGATTGGAACGTTGCATGGCGTGCTCCAGCAGAGGCAGATAAACGGCCGGCTTTTTGGGCATTAGTCTGGCCATAATCACGATGAAGGCCCCGCGACCGTGATCCCCCTTTTTGTCCCAAATATAGCGGTAAAAGGGGAGGTATTTTTCATGGTCTTTGCCCAGTTTCGAGATAATGATCCCACTCACATAGGCAATTACTTCGGAAGGGATCTTCCCGTTCACCCGTTCTGGATAGGCGTTGAAGATGATGTCGAAGTCGTAATCCTGGTTCGGCAGCTTGTTGTTCAGATAGTC
>JAGOIY010000119.1 GCA_017995405.1 Candidatus Cloacimonadota bacterium | reverse complement strand
CAACTGCTGAAAGCACAACGTCTTTTTGAAGGTTCCGCCCATGCCGCGATGCAGACCAGAGTGGCAACGGAACTCCTGTCTCTGGAAAAAGGAGAATAAATGGATTTTAGAGGAAAACGCGCCCTCATATTGGGCATTGCCAATCAACACTCCATCGCCTACGGGATTGCCAAAGCCCTTCACGAACAGGGAGTTGAGCTGATCTTCAGTTATGCCGGACCGATGCTTGCCAAGCGAGTCTTCCCGATCGCGGAAGAGCTGGGCGCCAAGCTCTGTGTGGAGTGCGACGTCTCCAAGGACTACTCCATCCAAAAGCTCATGGATCAGGTCCGTGCTCACTGGGACGGGATCGACATGATCGTCCACTCGGTGGCCTACGCTCCCACAGACGAGCTCAACAAAGCCTTTCATCTCACCAGCCGGCAAGGTTTTTGTACGGCGATGGACATCAGCGTCTATTCACTGGTAGCGGTGATCCGGGAAGCGGGAGAACTTTTGGCTCCCGGGGCCAGTGTGATCACCCTCAGCTATTACGGGGCCCAGAAAGTGGTGCCCAATTATGGAGTGATGGGAGTGGCCAAAGCCGCTCTGGAAGCCAGCGTGCGCTATCTGGCCTTCAGCCTGGGAGAGCAGGGCGTGAGGGTAAACGCCATCTCGGCCGGTCCGCTCAGAACTCTCTCGGCGGCAGCAATTTCCGGCCTTTCTCAGATTCAGCGCCGCATCGAGAAATCCGCTCCCCTGGGGCGCAACATCGATCCGGAAGATGTAGCTAAAACCGCTCTCTATCTGCTTTCCGACCTCTCATCGGGTGTGACCGGAGAAGTGATCTTTGTGGATGCCGGCATGAACATCATGGCCTACTGAAGAAGCGCCTCCATGAAGTTGTTTACAAACGCCTCGCTGCCTACCAGTTCCAACGCCCTCAAGAGAGTCAACATCCTCTTTGACGAAACGATCAAAAAGGTCTCCGTCAACCCCATCGAAACCGAAGAACCCTGTGAAGAGATCGATCTGGGTGGCAGGATTGTGCTGCCCGGTGCCATCGATGCGCATTGTCACATCGTGGACAGCGTCGAGCCCTCGGAAGCCATCTCCCGCCTGAGCAGGATGGCCCTGTTGGGAGGCTGGACCACCGTGAGCGAACTGAGCTATTTCAGTCCGCTACCGATCTTTGACTTGAGGGATTTCAAACATCTGCAATCCTTTATAGACGCGGCTTCCTATGTGTTTATGCCGCTCTGGGCCAATATAGAGATCGAAAACTATCCCTACCACGCCGAGGCCGCTTTGGAGCTGTGGACCAGAGGCGCGCTGGGACTCACCATCTTTTCTCCCTCTCCCTCCGAAGCGCTTACAGAGCTTAGCTTTACGGAGATCATGGACCTCTTTATCGATATCTATGAGAGCGACACCGCCTTCGTATTTCAAGGCTGGGACCAGGAGGCTTACCAGAGCCCCAGCTTCGAAGCCCAGACCGATGCTATCAAAAAGATCCTCAGGCGCATGCAGGAGAACCCCATCCACGTACCCAGGGTGGGCTCCTGGGCCACCATCGAGTTTATCAACAGCATCTCCAAGCGCTCTGATATCTCCTTCGCGCTCAACGTGATGGACCTCATGGATACCTTTGGGGTGGAAGGCCTGCCCGGCCGCGAACACGACCTGGAAGAAAACAAAGACCGGCTGAGTGAGTTGATCCGCACCAACAAGCTCTACATGGTCTCCAATCATGCCAGCCTCTCTGACTCGCAGGGTGACTGCGTTTTCAGAGTTGAAACTCCCGGCACCATGCCATACTCCTATCTGTGGATGCTTTCGGAGTTTTGGAAAAAACGTAAAGTGCCGCTGGCTACCGTGATCAAGATGTGCAGCGAAAATGCCGCCAAGCGCCTGGGCATCTACCCCATGAAGGGTTCCCTGGACCCCGGTTCGGATGCCGATTTTGTGATCTATAACCCCGATGGAATTACCGCCATGCCTCTTCCAGAGGGTGGCAGCATCGATTTGACCGGCAGCATCGAATCCATCTGGCTGCGCGGAACGCTGGCGGTTCAAAACGGCGAGGTCAAAGAGCGCCACGGTGGATTTCTGGCCAGGACCAACACCCCCAAACGCAGACACAACAACTCAACATGGATATAGAGGTTGTAAAGTTGTATAGTTTTAAGGAGTTAGAGGTTTGGCGCCGCGGCATAGACCGGGTGGAAGATGTGTTTACTATCACGTCCGGATTTCCTACTAACGAGCTGTTTACGCTGGTCCCTCAGATGAGGAGGGCAGCGATTTCAATACCATCAAATATTGCCGAAGGCCAGGGGCGCAAGAATCCCAGGGAATATATTCAATTCTTATACATTGCCAAAGGCTCTCTGGCCGAAATTGAGACCCAATTGATCATTTGCGAGAGACTCACATTGATTGATGACCTGAATGATATGACCGAAAAGATCAAGATCATCAGAATGATGTTGATTGGTCTGATCAACAAGCTCAACCAGCCTCAAAACCCGTGCCCTCCCCAAAACCCCAAAACCTTAAAACTATAAAACTATAAAACCATACAACTCCTGGAGGATAAATGGACTATCTAAACTATCTGGCTAGTGCCCTCGCAGGCCAAAGTGGGCTCAAATATGAGCTCAGCAGCCAGAATTGGAGCACAGACTTTCTGCGCTTCTTTCACAGCCAGACCAACTACAACATCAGCAAAGACAAGCTCAGCCTGAGCGTAGGCTTGTGGCGCGGGAAAAAGAGCTATCGCTTTGGCATCGACGATCCCAATCAGGATAAGATCGATCTGGCCCTCAGGGACGCCCTCGCCATCATCGACCAACTGCCTGAAGATCCTGACTTTGTGGATCTTGAGACCGATCTCAGCATCGCACCTCCGCGCCAGTTGAACAACAACATCGAGCTGATCCCTCTGGACACCAAGACCGCCATCCTCAAAGAACTGGCCGAAGCCGCCAAACCCTTTGACTTTGAGATTTATGGCACCTTTATCTGCAACTACGTCCAACACCGCATCGTCAACAGCAACGGCCTGGACAAATCCAGCAGCTCTTCACCCATCTACCTGGAGGTGAAGGCCGTGCACAACCAGTCCCAAATCACTGTGCTGGAAACATTTGGTGGTGATGACTTCAATCGTTTTGATCCCCAGGATTTCAAAGCCCGGCTCCTGCAAAAGATCGCCTACTGCGCCAATCCCGTGGTGGATGTGGAGCCTGGATATTACGATGTGATCCTGGCACCCCGCTGTGTGGCTGAATACGCTCAGTACCTCTGCTGGGGCATGAGCGCGCAGGCCTTTGACGAGCACAGCAGCTTCTTCGAGGACAAGCTGGACAAGCAAGTTTTCCCGGAATGGATCAGCATCACGGACGATCCCAGGGACCCGGACCTGATCGGTCAGGACTATGGCTCCAACGGCCATATCTACAATCCCCTCAAGCTGATCGACCGGGGCGTGTTCAAAGCCTTTTTGTGCAACAACTACTATGCCCACAAGACCGGCCTGCCCAAAAACGGCAACACCGCGTCCTGCCTCAGTATCGCTACTGGCGACAAGACTCTGGATGAGATGATCGGCAGCGTCAAACGGGGCCTCTATATCTCCAGTCTGCATTACATGAATTTCATCAATATGAAGGAAACCTCCCTCACCGGTCTGACCAGAGACGGCACCTTCCTGATCGAGGATGGCAAGATCACCCGGGTGGTCAATTCCCTCCGCTTCACAGAACGCATCGAACGCATTTTCAACCACGTGCAGGCCCTCGAGGACCGCGGCTACACCATCCCCTTCTCCGAAAACTATGAGGAATTTGACATCGAGAGCGTCAAAGCACCTCACGCGTTGGTGAAGGACTTCAACATCAGCTCTTCCACCCACACCATATAGGAGCTCTCATGGAACATCTGATCAAAGACATCATCACCAAGCTCAACCTGCCAGGCGTCACTTTCGCGGATGCCCGGATCACTTATACAGACTCGGAAGGAATCCGTTTCATGAACGGCTTTTTGAGGGATTATGGCAGCAGCAAAGCCTCCCCAGCCCTGGGAGTGCGAGTGCTGATCAACGGCTGCTGGGGATTTGCCGGCAGCGGAGATATCTCCAAAGCCTCGATCGACCGCGTCATCAAGACTGCCATCACCAATGCCAAAAGCGGCAGTGGTTTTATCAAAGACCCCGTCCGCTTTCCCATGCTGCCAGCCACGATCGCGGACTACCATTTTGAGCCCGAGATCGATCCCTTCCTGATGGACAGGGCCGAGAAGCTGGAATACCTGGGCCGCCTGGCCTCTGCCATCAAGCCTCAGGGCAAGATCGTCCACTCCTTTGTAGCCGCTCAGTTTCAGCGTCAGGAAAAGTATTACGCCAATTCTGAGGGTAGCTACAGCCACACCACCGTCTATAACACCCTGCCATATATGGAAGTTATCGCCGCGGACGGCAAACAGATGCAGACCCGCACCTGGCCTGGCCACATGAGCGCGGGACGCGGAGGATTCGAACTCTTTTACCAGCAGATGTTTGAAGAGAATACGGAGCGCATCATCAAAGAAGCCACCGAGCTTTTAGACGCTCCCGGCATCGAAGAAGAACGGGCCGATATTATCATCGGGGGAGGCCATCTGGCCTTGCAACTCCATGAATCGGTAGGCCACGCCACCGAAGCGGACCGCATCTTTGGCATGGAGATATCCTATGCCGGCAAGACCTTCGTCAAACCAGCCATGCTGGGTAGCTATCAATATGGCTCCGAAGCGGTTAACATCTATTCGGATAGCAGTGATCCCCGTGGGATGGGTTACCACCCCATGGATGACGAAGGGGTACCAGGACGCCGGGTTGACATCATCAAAGACGGCATCCTCAAAGACCAGCAAACCTCCCGCCACATTGCTCACCTCTTGGGCCTGGAACCCTCATCAAACATGAAAGCCAGCTTCGCGGACGACTTTCCGCTGGTGAGGATGACCAACTTCTGTCTGGCCCCGGGAAGCGGGAGTCTCAATGAACTGATCGAATCCACCGAACACGGCTACCTGCTGGATTTCACCAAGACCTGGAGCATAGACGACAACCGCAACAACTTTCAGTTCACCACCGAAATCGGCTATCGCATCGACGGCGGTAAGATCACCGGAATCGTGAAGGAGCCCACCTATTTCGGCATCACCAAAGACTTCTGGAACGCCTGCGATAAGGTCTGCGGAGAGCAGGAATGGAAGTTCCACGGCACCTTCCACTGTGGAAAAGGCGAACCCGGCCAGGCGATGCTACTCTCACATGGAGTGGCCCCGGCCAGATTCAGGAACATCAACGTAAGTGTAAAGATATAGACAACAACGCCATAAAAGCATCAGCCCGGCAGGGATTTCCTTACCGGGCTGA
>JAGOIY010000118.1 GCA_017995405.1 Candidatus Cloacimonadota bacterium | reverse complement strand
AATCCGACGCTACGGACCCGGCAAAAATAGATTGACATCCTATGGCGTTCCCCAGTATTTGACCATATGGTTAAACACACTTTTATAAAGGACTGCTATTTATGGCGGTAAAGAAAGACATCAGAGACCTGATCGCCAAAGCGGCGGAGCAGGAGTTTCTGCGTCACGGCTTTCAGGGAGCCAGGACTCAGGCCATCGCGGACGCCGCCGGCACCAATAAAGCACTATTGCATTACTACTATCAGAGCAAGCTGAAGCTCTATGAACACGTGCTGGAACGGCAGTTTGCCTCCTTTTTTGAGAGCCTGTTTTCCCTGGTGGAGAGTGACGCGGATTTCGACACCTGGCTCAGGGGCATCATCCACAACTACCTGAGGGAAGTGGTTTCCAAGCCCAACTTCAGCCGTTTTATGCTTTGGGAGGTCAGTGGCCATGGCCTCCACCTGCCCGGCATGATCAAGAAGCTTATGAACAACCGGGGACGCGACAGCCAGGACGTCCTGGACCTGATCAGGACGCGTCTGAGCGGTGTGGGCCTGGACGATTACGATCCGCTCCAGTTTCTGCTCAACGTGTTGTCGCTCTGTGTGTTTCCCAGCCTGGCCAGGCCGATCGTGTCGCGGGTGTTTGGAAATCAGGAGCTTTTGGGAGCGGGCTTTATGCAAGAGCGGGAGCGGGAAGTCTATCTGCTCATCACCCAGGGAATTTTCCGGCGGAAAGGAAATGAATCATGAACAAGATCATCTGCATCCTGATGACGGTGGCGCTGCTGACAGCCTGCGCCAAAAAGGCCAAAGAGCCCGTCTGGACCAGCCAGGTGGAGGCCAGGCAATTCCACGTTTCCACCCAAACCGGCGGGAAAATCATCTCGCTCAAGGTGAAAGAGGGAGACGCGGTCCAGGCTGGAGACACGCTGGCGGTTTTGGACGCTCGGGAGCTGGAATATGGCATGGAACAGCTGCAGGCAGGGCTGCGGGAACTGAACGCCCAGGAGGCCATCTACCGCACTCAGATAGCCAGCGCGGAAGATGACCTGGCCTATGTGGAAGCCAGGCAGGGCCGCAATGAAAAGCTGTTTGAGGCCTCCGTGATCCCGAGGCAAAACCTCGAAGACGGCCAGAACCTTGAGGCCAAAGCCCGCAACCTGCTCAAGTCCACCCGTCAAAGCCTGAGCGTATTGGATGCCAAACGCGCCTCCCTGGCCGCCCAGCAAAAGATATTGCAAAAGAAGCTGGCGGATTGTGTGGTGATCAGTCCAGCCTCCGGAACGGTGGAAACCCTGTTTTACAGTGAAGGCGAGGTGCTGCCTCCCTTAGGCCAGCTGGCGGAACTGAGCGATCTGGATGATCCCGAGATCAGCATCTATGTATCGGAAGAGTGGCTGGCCAGGCTGAAAGTCGGTGCCCTGTTCAAGTTGCGCGCCCAAGGCTATAGAAATCCCCTGGAGGCAGAGCTGATCAGGATCAGCAACCGGGCCGAGTTTACCCCCAAGACAGCTTTGACACCAGACAACCGCAACGTGATGGTTTACGCCCTGCGCCTCAGAGTAAACAATCGGGAAGGCATCCTCAAAGACGGCATGCCGGTGGATGTAAGCCTGAAATGAACTGCGTGGAAACGGCCGGCCTGAGCATCCGCTATCCAGACGTGACGGCGCTGGACGATCTGGACCTGAGCATCCCTGCAGAGATGTTGTATGGGATCATAGGACCGGACGGAGCTGGAAAGACCAGCTTGCTGAGGGCGATTTGCACTCTGCTGCCCAGCTCGGGAGGCCAAATCAGCGTGATGGGGATGGACGTCCGCAAGGGCCAAAAGCGGCTCCGAGCGCTGATCGGGTATATGCCCCAGAGGTTTTCGCTGTATCAGGACCTTTCGGTGGAGCAGAACATCCTGTTCTTTGGCCGGCTGTTTGGCGTGCCCAAAGACAAGCTCCGCCAGAGGATGGAAAAGCTCTACAAGTTCTCACGGCTCAAGCCTTTTGCCAATCGACTTGCCGGCCATCTGAGCGGTGGCATGAAGCAAAAGCTGGCCCTGTCCTGCGCTCTCATCCACACTCCCAGTCTGATCGTGCTGGACGAGCCCACCTTTGGAGTGGACCCCGTTTCCCGCCTCGAGTTTTGGCAGATGTTGCATGAGCTGAAAGCGGAGGGGATCAGCATCGTGGTCTCCACTCCCTATATGGATGAGGCCCAGCAGTGCGACCGGGTGAGCTTGCTGCACCGGGGCAGGATCATGACAGAGGGCCCGCCCGATGAGATCCTGGCGCGCCATCCCCTGCGCCTCTATAGCTTGCACGGCAGCCACTTGCAGGATGTAATGAGGTTTATGAAAGCTCTGCCCGGGATAGATGGCCTGCAGATGTTTGGCAACGAGATTCACCTCAGCAGCAAGATCCCGCTGGATGATCGGATGTTTGAGCTGTGGCGGGCTTCCTGTCCACACCTGAGATCTATGAAAGAGATCAGGCCGGGCATGGAAGACGTGTTTCTGACCATGATGGGATCATGATCCAGACCAGCGCGCTCACCAAACGTTTTGGCGATTTTGTGGCGGTGGACCACCTGGACCTCAGGATCTCCGCGGGTGAGATATTTGGCTTTTTGGGTGCCAACGGGGCTGGTAAGACCACCTCTATCCGCATGCTCTGCGGTCTGTTGCGTCCCAGCAGCGGTGAGGCCAGGGTGAATGGATTCGACGTGGCCCATGACAGCGAAAGGGTGAAGCGCAGCCTGGGCTATATGAGCCAGAGATTCTCGCTCTACAACGATCTGAAGGCGATCGAAAACCTTCAGTTTTATGCCGGGATCTACCGGGTCCCTTTCTCAGTGGCTTTGGATAGCACCCTGCCTTTGATCAGGCTGTTTGGTCTGGAACCGAGTCTGAAGGCCCTAACCGCTTCCCTGCCAGTGGGATTCAAGCAGCGCCTCAGTCTGGTCTGCGCTTTGGTCCACGATCCGCCTCTGGTGTTTCTGGACGAACCTACTTCCGGGGTCGATCCCAAGGCCCGCAGAGAGTTTTGGGAAGTGATCAACACCCTTGCCGGGCAGGGAAAGACCGTGATCGTGAGCACCCATTTTATG
The DNA here is from genome assembly GCA_017995405.1 of Candidatus Cloacimonadota bacterium. Lineage (GTDB taxonomy): Bacteria > Cloacimonadota > Cloacimonadia > Cloacimonadales > Cloacimonadaceae > UBA3900. The sequence goes on along the minus strand of JAGOIY010000118.1, from coordinate 2,342 downwards.
GATGAGGCGGAGTATTGCCATCGGGTGGTGGTGATGCGGGAGGGCAAAGCGGTCGCGCTGGGCAGACCGTCTGAACTGAAGAGACAGTACGAGGTGGACAGCATGCAGGAGCTGTTTATCCAGATCGTGGGAGAAGTAAGTGCCTGAGCCCAGACGCGTCCTCGCCATGGCCCAAAAGGAGCTGTATCATATCCTGAGGGACCCCCGCACCCTGGTGATCCTGTTTCTGATGCCGCTCTTGCAGCTGATTATCTTTGGCTATGCCATGAATATGGAGATCAGGGACGTGCCTCTGGTGATCGAGGATCAGGCCCGCAACCAGGCCTCTCACAAGCTGATCGAGCGCTTTGGCAGCACCAGCTATTTCAAGCTGCTTCCCTTGCCTCAGTGGAGTGATGGTCCGGAAGCCTTGTTCAGGAGCAGGTCCGCACTGGCCTATATGACCATTCCGAAAGGGTTTATGGAATCCAATCCCGATCTGCTGTTTGTGATCGATGCCTCCGACCCCAACAGCGCTCAAATGATCCAAAGCTACGCCACCGGGATAGTAAATGCCATGACGACGGGCACGGAAACAAAGATAGACCTGCGTCCCATGGTAATGTTCAATCCGGACCTCAAGAGCTCCTTCTTTTTCGTGCCGGGCCTGATCGCCATGATCTTGGTGATGGTCTGCGCCTTGCTCACGAGCATATCCATCAGCCGGGAAAAGGAACTTGGCACCATGGAGCAGATCCTGGTCTCTCCTGTTTCGGCCACGGAGATCCTGCTGGGCAAGGTGATGCCCTATATAGCATTGGGGCTGATGGACGGGCTGGTGATCCTGGGAGTGGGTATGCTGCTGTTTCGTGTTCCGTTCCGGGGCGAGTTTACCGTGTTTCTGGGCTTCACCTTCCTATATGTGCTTACGGCCCTGTGCATTGGCTTGCTGGTGTCCACCCTGGCCAAGACTCAGCAGGCGGCGATGATGATGGCGCTGGCGATCACGCTGCTGCCCACCATCTTGCTGTCCGGCTTCATGTTTCCCATCGCCAGCATGCCTCCCATTCTGCAGAAGATCACCTACATCGTGCCAGCCCGCTATTATCTGCAGATCATCCGCGGGATCATGCTGAAGGGCAACACGATAGCCCAGCTCTACCAATCCGGCTTCATCCTGGCTGGCATGAGCGCGGGAATGCTGGTCCTGGCCTCCAGACGCTTTAAACTGAGGCTGGGATGAGCGGACTGAGTGTAATCGGCAGCTTCCTGAAGAAGGAGTTCAGGCAAATCCTCCGCAGCCGGGAAATGCTGATCGTGCTGTTTGCTCTGCCAGCTATGCAACTGCTGGTGATGGGATTTGCCGTCACCAACGAGGTCAAGAACCTTACGCTCAGCTTCTTTGATTACGACAACAGCCCCCTCAGCCGTAATCTGTGCGCTTCTTTCAGCCAGGGAGACCGCTTTCGGGTGGTGCCGGTCTCACAGGCCGGCAAACCTGAGGAACTGCTCTTCAGGTGGCAGAGCAAGGTGGTGATCGTGATCCCCAAAGGCTTTGCCAGAGATGTCTATTCCGGCCGCCAGGTCAGCCTGCAAGTGATCAGTGACGGGATCGACGGCAACACCGCGGCCCTCGCCACAACCTATGCGGGAGGCTACCTTGCGGAGTTTGCCCAGAAACTGGAAGCAAGGAAAGACCTTGGATGGCGGGCTCTGAAGAAAGCTCCGGATAAACGGATAAACCTGATCTCCCGAATGAGCTTCAATCCGGACCTCAAGAGCAGCAGCAACATCATCCCCGGGATCATAGCGGTTTTGGTGACAGTGACTTCCATGCTGCTCTCGGCCATCAGCCTCGTGAAAGAAAAGGAATTGGGCACTCTGGAACAACTGATGGTGACTCCGGTGAAAAAACATCAGCTCCTGGCTGGCAAACTGATCCCCTACCTGCTGATCACTCTCTTGCAGATGCAGGTGGCAATGCTGCTGGCGCGCATAATCTTTGGCGTCACGGTCTCGGGATCATACGCTGTGCTGCTGCTGTTTTCGCTGGTGTACCTCTTTACCACGCTGGGCTTGGGGATCCTGATCTCCACCCGCGTGCAGTCTCAGCAGCAGGCGATGTTCTTTTCCTGGTTTATCATGGTGGTGGCCATCCTGCTTTCCGGCTTCTTTGTCCCGGTGCGAAACATGCCTGAAGGAATCAGACTGATAGCCTGGTTCAATCCTCTCAGCCATTACATGACGGTCCTGAGAGAGATCGTGGTGAAGGGCAGCGGCTTGATTCAGCTTGGCAGAGAATTTGCCGTCCTGCTTGGCAGCGGAGCGCTGATCTTTGGGATCAGCGTGATCAGCTTCCGGAA
>JAGOIY010000011.1:20958-26634 GCA_017995405.1 Candidatus Cloacimonadota bacterium | reverse complement strand
ATTCCTTCTATCAGAATCCTACCGCCGAAGGTTATCAGGCCCTGGCAAGCTCAATAGATCAGGTCAAGGCTGATCTTGAAACCCTCTACCAGGAGGCTCACAGCATCAAAGGCCTGGCCTTGATAGAAGCCCTGGACAAAACTCATAAAGAAGAGAACCAGGTGCTAGATGATTACAAGAACAGCCTCAAGCTCTATCTGGACCCCAATTCTCCCGTTCAGCAAATCGAGTACTTCGCTGATTACAGGGAGGGAGCGTTTTACGTAGAGCAGATGCGCACCTACAATGAGTCACTCATGAAGTTCATAGCCTCCATGGACAAGGTCTTTGAATCCAAGTATCAGAAGTTTGTAAACGAGGACCCTGAGATTCTGGGAAAAGACTTTAGCGATATGGAACTCAAGCGGCTGCTGGACATTGAGCAGAACCTCAAGCTCTACCAGGGCTTGGTGGCCGAGATCGAAACCACGATGGCCACTCCTGAGTATAAGAACCAAAGCTCTTTCGACCTGAGCGGCGAACTGAAAGACTACAGGGAAAAGATCCAGGATCTTCAGATTCGCAAGGATCGTTATATATCCACCCGTAAGCACGAATCAGACTTTGAAGAGCAGCTATTCCAGGAATTCCTTAACGAGTACTATGCGCTCAACCAGGAAAGCGATGAGCTGTTGCTCACCATTGCCGATATTGAAGACTATATGATCTCCAGCATGATGATGGGCTATCCTGATGAGATGAAGAAGATTGCCCAGGCCCATCGCGAAAAGATCAAAGGCCAGCAGGAGTTTGGCGGTCTTGACGCGCAATTGGCCATGGTTTCTGCCAATCTCGACTACCTGAGCCTGCAAAACCGCTACCGCGGCCTGAACTATCAGGACGCCAAACGTAAAGCCGACACAAGTTTATCTATCGAAGAGACCACCCGTCAGTATAATCAGATCATCGACCAGAAAAAGGTTCTGATCAACGACTATCAGACCTTCCTGACCAGTTATCCGGAGTTTGTGGCCTTCGAACAGCCCAGCGATCTGTATGAGCCCAGCGACTCTCTGCTGATCAGCTCCGCCGACATCTATTACAACCTGGCGGAACTGCAATGGTCAACCGATCTTGACAGCCCTGATAAAGCCCTGGCCTATTATCGCAAAGTGCTGGAATTGGACCCTGATTTCTATCTCAAGGATTACGCCCTTTACAACGTAGCCTATTTCAGCAGTGAGATCAACCGCGAGCAAAAACAGCGCTACATAGACAACTGGCGTACTCTGAACCCCAATAAGCAGCGTGGCGTGGAACAGAGATTGACCGAGGTGGACTTCAGTGAAGCCCTGGCCAACTACAACGATATCATTACAAATTACCCGGATTCGCCCCTCTATGACGAGGCAACTTACCGCCTGGCCAACCTTTATTTCATCATAGGCACAGACGCGGAACGCCCGATTGAATGGTACGCGAGGGCCAACAGCCTGTTTGACAGGCTGGCCGCCAAGGAAAACAGCCCCTACCGCTACGAAGCGATGTTCCAGCGTGGATTCGTCAATATGAACATCTCAGACGATAGCTCGCTGAACGCGGCTTTGGTGGATTTTGCCAATATTCTGAACGCGGTCGACAACAATGCTATCACTCCTGCCGAGACCGCCCAGGACCTCAAAAACAACTCTCTGGACCAGATCGCCTTCTGCCTTGTGGCCCTGGATGGATCTGATTTTGAGGGTGAATCCAAAGGTCTGCAAGCTCTGGCCTCAGTAATGGCTGATTATCAGGATGAAAAAGCCCTGACACGCATTCTGGACAAGGCTTCCGAAAACAAAAAGGATATGCGGCTCACCCGTCAGTCTATCGACTTCCTGGAACTGAGACTGCAGAAGTCCCCCGTGGCCCTGATCAATCCCAGCCTGGTAGATTCCATTCTGGTGCTCTACACCTCCAATGACACAGTGCTGCGTGCTGGCGAAGACCGAGACCAGATCCGGCGCGACAAGTACCGTCTGATGACTGAGAACTATGGCAAAGACAGCCGCTGGTACGAGCAGAATGTGAAGGACAAGGATCTCACCGATCCAGCTATCATCAAACAGCTTGCCTCCATCCGCAATGCCTATCGCCAGGCCCAGATCGTGAAATACGAAGCGGTCCGTACTCAGCTCACGGAAGAGTCATATCAGGCCTACCTTGACCACAACGTCAAATTCGCTGCCTACGAAGAGCTCTTCGCTCCTTCGGTTTATACAGCCTACGCGGACCATCTGACCAGATATTTTAAAGCCACTCCCTCAGCTTATGACGCGGATATCAATGAGTGGAAACGCAACAACGAGCAGCTCGACCTGTTGCTGTTGGGCAATCTGGCAGACAAGCGCCAGACCGATGAGGCCTATATGATGGTTTACAACCGTCTGCTGGCTTACAACGAGAAGTATCTGGTGCCCGCCAATCCCGAGTATTTTGATAACGAAGAATTGGCTTACGGCTATGCCATCAGGCGCGACCAGCTTCTCAAACCCGAAGCCCAGGGAGCGGAAAGAGACAGCCTCTATGCGTTTTACAAGGCCGCCACGCTGAGATTTGTGGACACTCTGATGAAGTCCGGCACCGAAGCCAGGATTGCCAGGGCCCGCCAGCTGAATCTGGATTTGGCCAATATAGAATTCAACGACAACCGTTTCGCCGAGGCCGAAGCCAGATACCTTAATATTCTGGATAATGATCCCAGCCTCAGTAACGACGGCAAATTCGACATCTATTACAACCTCTCTTTTATCGCGGAAAGCGACACCAGTTACGCGCCCTACGATCGTTATAAGAGATCTGAGAGCTACGCCAGGCAAGCTATGGCCTATACCGCAAATGGGGAAAAGATTGCTCTTGCCACCCGGCAGGTACAGCTGCAGATCCAAAACAGCTATAATGCTGCCACCGCATCCAATGACTATGCCAAAGCCGCTGAAGAATATGGCCGCATGGCTTTGGAATTCCCCTATGATAAGTATCCGGCGGAGCATCTCAACTATAAGAGATTACAGGCAGAGCAATATCAGCTTGCCAAAGATTACAACAATCTGATTGATACCTACATGTATCTGGCCAGCAAAGAAAAAGCCGAGAATGTCGACGCCGTATTTGGTCTTTACTACCTCAGCTGGACTACGGCAGACAGCCTGATGCAGGATCCTGCCAGAGCTGCCTCGATCAAAGGCGAATTCATGGCCAAGTATCCTGCCAGCTTTCAGACCTATTCTCTCAGAGCGCAAGATATAGAAAAAAAGGCCGCTGACCCCGCTACGAGAATCGCCGCTGCCGAAGACTACATTGCCCTCTCGGAAGAAGTGAGGACCGGCAAGATCGACGCCGGGGAAGTGAAGCCTGAAAACATCTACATGCAGGCCTATAACATCTATAATGAGGACCAAAACACAGCAAAGCGCCTGGAGATACTGGATGAGTTTACAAAGCGTTATCCCAGCGATCCAGACGTGACCGGTATGCTGAAAACCATAGCCAGTGGATACTTTACGCTGGGGGACACCCTCAGGTTTGAAAGCTATGCCAGGCAGCTTTTCCAGCGCGACAACAAAGAATATGATCTCTATCAGAGAGTTGCCGTCAAATACTTGGCCCGCATCCTGGCTGAATATGACAGCGCTTATCTGAACAAGGACTGGACCCTCGCCTTCCAAAAACGTGACCAGTTTAAGGCCGAAGAGGCCAAGTACCGCAAGGAAGGCTTGCCGCTCGATACCACGGACCAGTATAAGGCCTTCGCCGCTGCCGAGGAAGAATATAAGAACATCCAGGCACAGATTGCTTTCCTGAAGAACTTCGACACCCAGGTCACAGCTCTGGAGCGCAGCGCTTTTCTGGGTAAAAACCCCAATCAGCAGTTTGGAGTAGGCGCCAAGACCAGCTTCAAAAACACCCTTCTGGGTGGAAAATCAAAACTGCTGCCCACCTTCATCAACACCGTGAATGCCGAAGTGGCAAAGGTGGAGCGGCTTATCACGCCCGCCAACCAGCTCAAGCTGGATGCTCCAAGAATAGTGCGGGCCCTCGCTCTCGAAGGCCGCATCTACGAATACTCGATCGGAGTAATCAACAGCCAGATCAACCGGTTCTTTGAGCAAGCCAACGAGATCAGGCCATACAAGGATGATCCCAACGTCCAGGCCAATATCTGGGGCCAGATCAACAACGACTTCATCTATCCTCTGGAAGACAATGCCAATGCAGTATATGGGGCTATCTTCACCACCTTCCACATGGCCGGTTATGAAGATCAAAACACGCAGCAGGCGGTAGCCAAACTCACAGAACGCAAGCTCATGCCGGATTACCAGAAGCTGGAATTCCCGCTGGGCAGCAGCGGTTGGGAGCTTAGCTGGATCAGCGACGATGGCACCCAGACAGCCGCCACGCCTGTAGTGGGAACGATCACAACCCCCAAAGGTCAGGTAATGGGCAATCTCCAGATTCCTCCCGTCACCAAACTCCAGGCCGAATTCAAGCTCAGTTCCAAAATCGCTCCGGATCTGGTCTATCTGCAGATGATCTACCCCTACAATCCTGAAGCTATGGTCAATGGCAAGGAAGTCCAATTTGCCGGATTCGCGGTGGACTCTCTGGATGTGAAACAGCCCATGACTGCCCGGTTTGGATACAAGTTCAGCGGAGCGGAATGGGATGCCAAAGAAAATACCATCCGGCTGCTCTTCCCCAACCGTTATCAGGACAGTATTCCGGTCAGGGCTACCCTGCAGGCCTATTTCGACAAAGCCAAGCTGGAGCAAGCCCGTCCGCGTGAGACTGTGACCTTTAGCAGCGGGCCATCGTGGAAAGTGATGGTACTCGATCCTGAAACCCAGGTAGAGAATGCCATCCCTGCCATGGTTGTAGAGAACTACGGGATTCCTCAGGAAGCCATCAATGGCTTCAAAAACAGTCAGGCTCAACCTGTCTGGATTCTGGAAACCCCGGAAGCGCCGGTAAATCTGGTGGTCTTTGAAGCGGATTTCGACCTTGAAAATGTGCCGATCAGTGCCCAGATTGAATTCCTGGCGCCAGATATGGCCAGTGTGTTCATCAATGGAAACCTGGTGGCTGCCGATATGCCTCTCGATGGAGAGATGGAGCCGCTGAGCGTATATACAACCATCACAGACCTGCCTCTGGACTTCCTGCGTTCAGGCAAAAACACTATCAGATTTGAAGTTCGCAATCAATCCGCCTACCGTGGCATGCTCGCAGAAATCAAGATCGAAAGGTACACCAAGGAGTGAGACCAATGAAGAGATATATAGCAATCGCAATCATCCTTCTGGGCACGGGCCTGCTCCTTGCCCAAACAACAACCCCAAATCCCACCGCTCCCCCCAGTGGCTTTGAAAACGTGAGAAGATTGACCGGGGATACCTTTACAGTTGAGATCAAAGCCTTGATCCCCGATATCACTACTTTCAAAAACAAAGCGGAAACCTATAATAAAGAAGGTTACTACAACTTCCCCAAGGATTTTCTGGGTCTGGTCCAGAAGTTAAGCAAAGAACAGATCACAAACTGGCAAGTAATAAGAAATAAATGGCTAGAGGAGTCAAAATGAAAGCTAAACACATTGTTCTGGTAGTAATGGTATTGCTATTCTGCGCGGCCTTAATCGCGCAGGAAGCTCAACAG
>JAGOIY010000011.1:0-20858 GCA_017995405.1 Candidatus Cloacimonadota bacterium | reverse complement strand
AGATCACAAACTGGCAAGTAATAAGAAATAAATGGCTAGAGGAGTCAAAATGAAAGCTAAACACATTGTTCTGGTAGTAATGGTATTGCTATTCTGCGCGGCCTTAATCGCGCAGGAAGCTCAACAGGAAGTCAAAGCTCGTGGCGTTTCTCTCAAGACTATCTTTGAAGATAGTAGAGAATGGGGTTATGCCATTATTCTCACTTTCGTTATAGGACTCGTTTACGGAGTCGTGCGCTACCTTCAGCTCTATCAACGTGAGAAGATCGACGCGCAGAAGTTCTATCTGAAACTAAAGGGCTATATCAAAAACGATCAGGTGGACGAAGCCGCCAAGATCGCTGAAAGTTTCAAGGGTACCACTCTGGGTTACATCTTCTGGAGCGGGCTGCGCATCTACATCGACACCCGTAAAGCCAACAAGAAAGGTGAAGAACTGGATCGCGCCGTGCAGAACGGATTTGAAGAAGCGGTGCTGCAGACTGTCCACAAACTCGATGCCAACCTGTCCTGGTTCACCACTCTGGCCCAGATCTGCACCTATCTTGGACTGCTGGGAACGATTTGGGGACTGCTGGTCGCCTTCGACGCTCTTGCTACGGCCCCAGAAAATCAGAAAAACTATGTGCTGACAGCCGGTATCGCTCAGGCGATCGGGACCACTGCCATGGGCCTTTTAGCCGCCATTCCACTCACTTTGATCCATGGTGGCCTGTTTGGCCGCGCCCAAAAGATCCTTGCTGAGATCGACGAACACACCGTTAAGATCATAAACTACCTTAGCAACGCGAACAGAGGATAGTATTATGCCATACCGTCCTTCTGCCGGAAGGAATCAAAGGCTGGCTGGGGGTCCCAAAGAACCGGACCTCGTGCCGATCATGAATCTGTTTCTCACCATCATTCCATTCATGCTCTATATGTTGGTGATTACACAGCTGGCATTGATTGCTTTAAATTTCGCTCCGTCCGGTGGTGGAGGAGGGGGAGGTCAAGGTCCCGGTGGCGACGCCAAAGCCGAGGAAAAGAAGATCGAAGTCTACATCATGAATCAGGATGCTCCGGACCGGGGTCTGATCCGCGGATTTGAGGTCCGCGAACCAGGAATGGAAAACATCAAGGTCCCATTCGTGAATGGCAACTATGACTTCGTGAGACTGGATCAGATACTCAAAGATATCCGCGCTCGCAATCCTGAGCAGAGAGAAATCAACGTGAGTCCTTATCCGGACGTTCTGTATGGCCCCCTCATCCAAACCATCGATTTGTCTAAAAGCAACGGTTTTATCAACGTGATGTTTAAACCCACCGGCGTTGGCTATATTTAGGAGACACTATGAAGATTATCGATAAAGCCAAATCCACCGGTAGAGAAGTGAGACGCACCCGCAAGATTGCGGCTGATATCAAACCTCTTTCCATCACATCCCTGCTTGACGTGTTGACCATTGTGCTGGCTTTCATGATCAAAAACGTATCAATGGAAGCCCAAAAGATCACCATCCCGGAAAGGATGGTCTTTCCCACCACCATGTCTGCCGACCAATTGGAAGAAAGCATGGGGACAACCGTGGTGAAAGTCTATCCTGACAGGATCCTGCTGGGGCTGGAGAGCGCTTACTTCGGTACGCCGCTGCAGCTGCTCACGGATGTTCAAAAACGTAAAGACCTCAACGAGTATCTCGAGTTACAATCCAACCAGATCGAGAAGCACGCCGATAAAAACCAGGCTTGTTTGTTGGTACAGGCGGATGAGGTCATTACCACGGAAGTGATTACGGCCATTGTGGAGGTCGGGACGGGTTCTTACTACAAGTATATCTACTTTAGCACCCTCAAGGATCCCCAATGGCTAAAGAATTCCCAATTAGCAAGGCAATAGGGAGGAGATATGGCAAAGACGCAACTTAACCTAGAGCTTAGCTACAAGGGCAAGATCCTGGACTATATCAAAAACGGTTCAGGTGTTTTTAAAGACAAATGGTTCGTGGGTTCAAACAAGTATCTGCTGTGGCAGATCCTCGATCCCGCCTTTCCTGATAAACACCAGCTGATCGCGCAAAAAGGCAACGATTTCTTTATGAAACTGGTGCCCGGCACCAAACTGGAATGCTCCAAAGCCGGCAAGCAGGTTGATCAGGCCTTTCTGAGCAGCAACGGCCTCCTCAAAGGGGACCAGCTCCAGCTGCAAAATGATATGAGCGGGACTCTGGTGCTCAATCCAGACTGGCAGATCCACTATCGCTTCATAGAGCCCTACGTGCACATCCTCACCGAGGAAGAAAGGCAAATCGTGGCCCAGTATTCCAGACGGGCTGAAAGCTCGGCAGAGGAAAAACTGGGCAGGGGCATGATCCTGGTATTTCTGTTTCTCACCCTGGCCTTGCTGGTGCTCTATGACCTTGTCCTGAAGCCGGACGCAGTGGACGCCGCTACCCTGGATAACACTCTGGCCCAGCTCAGAAAAGCTCAAAGAGTGGATATGCCTGATAGGTCCCAAGATGAGGCCGATATGCAAGGGGATGAAGCCGCTGAAAAGGCCCGCAGAGAAGAAGAGGCCAGAAAAGCGGCCGAAGCAGCCGCTGCTGCCGCTGCTGCCGCAGGCACTGAGACAAATCGTCCCCAGCGTGGCACTACCACTGGTACCCCTGGAGGGACCGGCACCAATGCCGCGGCCTTGTTTGGCGAGTTCAATCCCAACGCCGTTGTCAGGAATCCCGTAGCGATTACCACCACCCGTGATTTTGTCGCAGCCAGCCGTGGCGGTACTGGAGGTACTGGCGGTTCAGGTGGTACGGGTGGACCAGACGGAAGCGGTGGCTCGGGTACCTCAGGTGGAATGAGATCCACTTATGATCCCAATGCCATAGCCAGCTATCAACAGAGCGATTTCTCATCCGCCTCCAATACCGGAGGAATCAAAGGCAGCTCTGTGAAGCCTACCGGTCCCGTGGAAGTGAAAGGTAATCTCAACCAGGCCCAGATCGCTGCTCTTGGAAGACCTGTCGCCCTCACATCAACCGACAAAGCTGTAATCAACAGGATCAGTAAAGAGGCTCCCCGGGTCACGGAAAACACCATTGCCCAGGCCCCGGAAGGCCAACAGACCGATCTGCAAGCCCTGCGTGCCGTTGTCAACAGCCGCAAGGGCCAGCTTACCAGCCTGTATCGTAAAACTGCCGCCATCGAAAACAGTGGTGGCGCGGTCACCATCAGAATCTTCGGCCGCGGATCCAACATCGAAACCGCGCAGGTGACTCCTACTGCAGGGAATCTGCCTCAATCCTTCCTCTCCGACGTAAAGAAAGCGGTGGAATCATGGAGTGTTTCAGGCGTTTCCGGTCCCTTCGACTATGAATTCACCATGAGATTCTACAACTAAACCCTCAATTAATAGCCAGACATACACAGCTCCCCCTGCCCAGGGGGAGCTTTTTCGTGATGAGGATTTTCATTGACAAATATGACGCTTCGGGCCGGATAAGCACGTGTATTACATCATCTATCTGCCGGTAAATCTGGACAAGGACTTCAGCTACAGCAGCCAGCGTATCATCCAGCCTGGCTGCCGGGTGCTCGTCAGTTTCAACCGTAAAGACATGATCGGGATCAGCGGTCCCGCGGTTGACCAGCCCCCCGCTCAGATCAAATGCAAAGCCATCCTGGAAGTGCTGGATGATAGCCCCCTTATCTCCAAAGCTTTGATGGACCTGGCACAGTGGATGAGCTCTTACTACCGATGCCCGGTGGGTGTGTGTCTGTTTGCCATGCTCCCCGCATTATTGGTCCCAGATCTTAGCGCGCTGGTGAGGCTCAAAGAAGGGGTCCCGGTGCAGGAACCCCATTTGGCTTCCATGCTGGCAGACGGGGCCTGGCATTCACCCCCGGAACTCAGGATCGCCTTGCCCAAACTTCCTGTGCTCAAGCTTCTCGAGGAAGCTGAAGTCAGAGGAGAGATCGAAGTGGACAGGCGGATTGGCCCCAGAGACAAACCCCGTTTTGCCAACTTTGTGAAGCTCAATCCGGACGCTGTGAACCCCATCGGTCTGCCCGCCCGCCAGGCTGAAGCGATGACCATGCTGGCCGCTTCGGGTGGTGAAATGACTATGGCCGCCCTCAGCGGGACCTTTTCATACTCTGTGATCAAATCACTGACCGGCAAGGGATTGGTGTCTGTTATTGCCCGTCGGGTAGATGCCCCAGCCGCGTTTGATGAGTATGCTCTGGCACCCAAAAAAGTAAACCTTACCTTGGAGCAACAAGAGGCCCTGGATGCAATCTCAAGGGGCCATGGACGCTTTGAGGTCAACCTCCTCTATGGAGTCACCGGCAGCGGCAAGACCGAAGTCTATATCCACACCATGCGCCGCTATCTGGATGAGGGCTTCAACATCATTTTCCTGATCCCGGAGATTGCTCTCACACCTCAGATGGTGGAGCGGTTTTCCAGCGAGTTTGGTTCCGTGCTGGCCATCAACCACAGCCAGCTCTCAGACCGTGAGCGCCTGCGGCAATGGAAACTGATCGCCAAAGGAGACAAACGGATCGTGGTAGGTGCCCGCAGCGCCGTGTTTGCTCCCCTGCCGAATTTGGGACTGATCATTGTGGACGAGGAGCACGAACAGAGCTACAAGCAGGACAATCAGCCCCGCTACCATGGAAGGGACCTGGCAATCGTGAGGGCCATGCAGGCTGGCGCGCAGGTGATCATCGGTTCCGCCACTCCAGCCCTGGAATCCTGGCGCAATCAGCAGACCGGCAAGTATCGTCTGCAGCGTTTGAACACCCGTCCCTTTGATATCCGCATGCCGGGTGTGGACATCCTCGATATGCGACAGGAAGAGCAGGAAGAGCTGCTTTCTCAGACCCTGCTGGAGGCCATCGATCAGCGCCTGAGATCAAAGCAGCAGGTGATTCTCTTTCAAAACCGCCGGGGTTATTCATCCTTTTTGCAATGCCTTAAATGCGGAAAACCGATCCACTGCCCCGCCTGCGATATCAGCATGTATTATCACCGGGATACGGAAGAACTGCGTTGTCACTATTGCGGTTACAGCATCCCCAGCCCCCGTAAATGCCCATCCTGCGGGGCTTTCAGTTTCAGCTATGGAGCTCCTGGCACTCAGAAACTGGAACAGGTACTCAAACTGCTGTTTCCATCCGCCCGCATCCTGAGATTGGATTCCGATTCAGCTCGCCGTCAGGATGCCCATAAAGGCATGTATAAAGGCATGAAAAACCGCGAGCTCGACATCCTGGTAGGGACTCAGATGATCTCCAAGGGCCTGGATTTTCCGGGTGTGACGCTGGTGGGCATCGTGCTGGCGGATATCAGTCTCAACGTGCCGGATTTCAGATCGGCGGAACGCACCTTTCAACTGCTCACGCAAGTGGCGGGACGTTCCGGCAGGGGAGACCTGCCCGGCCAGGTATTGGTGCAGACTTATAATCCCGAGCACTATGCCATAGTGGCGGCCGCGGCCCAGGATTACGATGTCTTCGCCGCTCAGGAGCTGGAATATCGCCAGAGGATGAACTACCCGCCATACTGCAGGCTGGGACGCCTCTTGTGGACCTGCGCTTCAGAGCAGCTGATCACGGAGCAAATGGACCTGGTGGCCCGAATCGTCAAACCCTTGAAAGAAGACGGCAAGATCATCCCAGGCCTCAGTGTTCTGGGCCCCGCCCCGGCACCGTTTCCAAAGATCGGAGGCCTGCTGAGGCATCATCTCATCCTCAAGGCTAGCGATCCTGGCACTCTGAAGAAGGCTATCGATCTGATCCTGAAGGATTTCAAGGCCCCAGCCACGCTTCGTCTCCAGATCGATATCGATCCCGTATCTTTGATGTGATTTCCACCACCTTCCCTATTACCTGATATGAGCATTGGCATAAGCTCCCCGGACCCAAAAGCCATTTCAGGGGTTTGGGCCGGCTCGGGTCTGGGGCAGAATCGCTGCAGCGATCAAGGGAGCAGGAACATTTTCAACTCCAAACACCTAAGCCCCTAAAGCCTCCCCGGTACCTCTCTCTGATGCCTCTGTTACTCTGTGGTGAAACAAAGCAATCTCTGTATCTCTCAGTATATCATCCAGTTCCCAATCGCCTCCTTTACACCACCTATGCCCCTCCTTTACATCTCCTATGCCTCGGCAAAGGAGAGGTATTAGAGATGTAATGGTGGCGAGGCAGAGAATATTTAGCTTGCCAAAAGCGGCCTCTTCAAAAAAATGGCTAAAAAACAAGGAGTTAATCATGAGCGATAAAGACGAAAAAGACCTCCATGATCACGCTGAATGCGATTGCGGCGATGAAAACTGCGAGTGCGAAAACGATATCATCACCCTCGATATGGAAGATGGTACCCAGAAAGACTTCCATGTGCTGGAAGTGATCGAATACGAAGGCAGCCAATACATTGCCCTGGCGGAAGTGGAATCAAACGAGTATGACATCCTGCGGATGGACGTACAGGGCGAGACCGTGGAACTGGCTGTGATCGAAGACGATGAGCTGTTTGAGAAAGTGGCCCAGAAGTTTGACGAGATCTTCAGCGCTGAGGCCGATGAGGAAGAAGAGGCCTGATCCGGGCTATGAACTATCGTTCTGGGCTTCGGCGACCCCGAAGCCCAGAATCGTTTGAGGGAAAAACTTCTGCTTGACCAAAAAGCCCCAAGCGTAAAATTGCGTAACAAGCAACGATTAGGACTACGCATGAAGGCTGATTTGATCATATACAACTGCTCCGGCATTGCCACTCTGGCCGGAAATCCCGGTCCCAGAACCGGAACTGCGATGGCTGATCCCAGGATCATTTCGGGGGGCGCTATCGTCATCAGAGATGGTAAAATAGCAGCTTGCGGGCATGAATCCCAAATCATGGCGTCTTTTCAGGCCGACCAGCTTGTCAACGCGCGCGGAGGCATTGTCACTCCAGGCTTTGTGGATCCTCACACCCATCCCGTCTTTGTCCATACCAGGGAAGACGAATTTGCCCTGCGTCTGGAAGGTGCCACATATGTGGAAATTTCCAAACGGGGAGGAGGCATCAGAAGCACCATCGCCAGCACCCGCGATGCCGATGAAGACCTGCTGTTTGAGCTGGCGAAAACCAGAATCAAACGTATGACAGCCCTGGGGACCACCACGCTGGAGGCCAAGAGCGGATATGGACTGGACACCGCCAGCGAGCTCAAACAGCTCAGGGTGATCAAAGGTCTGGCTGAGGATCTCCCCATCGATATCATTCCCACTTTTATGGGCGCGCATGAGTATCCCGCGGAGTATCAAGACGATCATGAAGCCTATCTGCGCATCCTGACGGAAGATATGATCCCCGCCGTGGCCAGGCAGGGCATTGCCGTCTATTGTGACATTTTTACCGAAGCCCACGTTTACAGCGTCGATGAGAGCCGCAGAGTGTTGAACTGCGCGGCCCGGCATGGCCTCAAACTAAAGATGCACGCCGATGAGATCGAAGCCATCGGAGGGGCTGAACTGGCGGCCGAGCTGCATTGTGAATCGGCCGATCATCTTGGAGCGGCCAGCGATGCCGGAATAAATGCTCTGAAGGTGGCTGGAGTGATCCCGGTCTTGTTGCCCGCCACGCTGTTTTCGTTGAGGTCAAAGACCTACGCCAGAGGACGTTATATGATAGACAGTGGTTTACCGGTTGCCATCGCGACAGACTACAACCCCGGTAGTTGCAACTGCGATTCCATGCCCTTCACGATGACTCTGGCCTGCCTGCAAATGGGCCTCAGTCCAGCCGAAGCCCTCTGTGCCGCTACTATTAACGCTGCACACGCCATCGGTTTGGGAGCTTGCAAGGGTTCGCTGGAACCGGGCAAGGATGCCGATCTGATCATCTGGGATATCCCTTCCATCAATTTCATCCCTTACCACTTTGGCTCCTCTCATATCAGCCAGGTTTTTGCCAAAGGCCAGCTTATCCACTCACCTGTAGCGTCGGATGCCGATCCGACATGTACCGAATCCACAAGAGGATAGCGCACATGGACCAAGCCCGTCAGGACCACGCCTACACCATTCTCGAAACCCTGCACCGTTCCAGACTGCACACCGTCTATCATGCCAAACACTATGTCAGCCAGGAACATGTGGTGATCAAAACCATCGATGCTCATTGGAAGAGCGATCCCATGCTGGCGCGTCAGCTTCGCTATGAAGCGGAACTGGGCCTGAGGCTCAACAACCGCCATATCCGTCGCACCCGGGGTGTTTTTGAGGAGGACGGAAGGGTCTATGTGGTATCGGATTACATTGAGGGCAAAGCTCTCAGCGGAATCCTTGGCGGGGTGGGGATCAGCCTGGCCAGCGAAATGGTGAAACACTGGCTGGAGGGCCTCCTGGACGCGCTGGATTACGCGCACAGCCAGGGAATAGTCCACGCCAACGTCAATCCCGCCAATATCATCATCGATCAGGACGGCGAGCCGGTGCTGTTCAATTTTGGCAAGACGCTCAAGGCCTGGATGAACGAGGATGCCCTCCAACAGGACATCCACAGCGTGCTGTTTTTGGCCCCGGAAGTCTTTCTGGGCCACCGTCCGGACCCCCGGAGCGATATCTATTCGATCGGAGTGCTGGCTTATCTGATGCTATGCGGCAAGCTGCCCTGGCATGTGGATAAAAACGTCTCCGCCCAATCTCAAAAGCAGACCAGCCTGCGTCAGCCCGTCATCGATCCGGAAATCTTGGGACGGGCGATTCCCCGCTGGCTCTATACCGTGATTCACAAATGTCTGATCATCGATCCCAACAGGCGTTTCCAGTCCGTTTCCGAGCTCAGGGAAGCTTTGAATGCTCAGACAGATCTTCCGCTCGAACAGATCCACTCTGGTCCCGCCCCCAGTGATAATCTGCCGCCCCGGGAGGAGCAGTTTTCCAAGTTTGAGCCCGTTTCTCAGACTGGCATGCCAGAAACCCCGGGCAGTATCTCTCTGGATTTCTCTCAGGCCCAGCCAGAAAAAGTCCAGCCGCCTCACCGGCCTCAACCAGTTCCGCCTCCCAAAAAGGAAGCGGTCAAGCCGATCGAAGTGCCCAAAGCTGAAGATACCGTGAATCCCGAGCTCAAGCGCTGGGGCAGGATCATGGCCATCGCCAGCCTGGTGGTGTTGGTCTTTGCCATCGTCAAGTATGGTTTTTTTAACGATAAACCCGCCTTCAGAGATAAGCAGGATATTGAATCTGATGAAGAAGGACCGCTGATGGAGCCCGTGGCCAATGTGGCCATTAAAATGGTGCTGGTCCAGGGAGATTCCACCGTGATCGGAACTTTGGGCCCGGATGCCGACGACGATGAAGCTCCCCCAGTGAAGCTGAGGGTGCCGGATTTCTGGATCAGTCCCTATGAGATCACCAATGAACAATGGGCCATGGTGTATCCTGAGCACTTTTACAATTTGAAAGACAAAGATCTGCCAGTGACCAATATCAGCTTTCTGGAAGTGCTGGAGTATTGCAACGAAAAGAGTTATAAAGATGGGTTTGACCCGTGTTATGACTTCCAGAGTGGCTATGTGTGCGATTTTTCGGCCAATGGCTATCGCCTGCCCACTGAAGCGGAATGGGAATTCGCGGCCAAAGAACGGAAAAGTTCCGGGTTTGATCCCTACAGCGGATCCGATGATCCCGACAAAGCCGGCTGGCACTCCGAAAACAGCGACGGGAAGCTGAGAGAGGTGGGCAAAAAACGGGCTAATGCTCTGGGCCTCCATGATATGAGCGGAAACGCCTACGAATGGGTCTGGAACTGGTATGGCCCCTATAGCTCCAGGGGAAAACCCTTCGAAGGCCCCTCCCAGGGAACTGACAGAGTGATCCGCGGCGGGTCTTACAGCCATGACGTCAAAGCCATGAGGGTCACTAACCGCAGCTATATCAAGCAGTTTGCCAAGAGTCCCTATCTGGGGTTCAGGGTCGCTCGCGGCAACCGCTGATCCAAGTATCTGCTTTTCACAAGTTCCAGGGCAGCAGAATCGCTCTCCTTTGGGGTTCCAATGCCTACCGTCAAACTGGGCATTCTTATTGACAGGCAAGTATTTCCTTGACTTAAATGCCTCTTTCCAAGAGCTGTCGCTCTACAAACAAAACAGGTGAATTCGAATGACCTTAAACGAAATAGCAAACCTTTTAGAGGGTGAGGTCCTGAATCCCGGAGTGGACCTCGAGAAAGAAGTGCCTTGTGCCTTCGCGAGCGATTTGATCAGCGATATCCTGATGTGCACCAAGGAGCCCACCTTGCTGCTAACGGGACTCACGAACAACCAGGTGATCCGTTTGGCCGATATGATCGATCTGGTGGGAATCATCTTCGTGAGAGGCAAAAGACCTCTCCAGGACATCCTTGAGATGGCTGAGGAACGTCAACTGCCAGTAATCGCTACGGGCATGACCCTGTATCGCTCCAGCGGTTTGCTTTACAATGCCGGATTGCGTAGCTGTAAAATTTGAAATGGCAGAATACTGGCATATAGTTCCCCAATTTGAGGAGGCTGTGAAGGCGCACTTCGCCTCTCCTCCCGAAGTGGAAGTTGATCTTGTGTTTGTAGTCCCAGAAAAGGATTTCAACGCCGCCGGGAAGGGCTCATCGGAAGTGAAGAATCTGCTCAAACGGCTGGGAGTTGATTCTGAAACGCTGCGCCGGATAGCGGTTGCCTCTTATGAAGCAGAGATCAACGTGGCTGCCCACTCCAAGGGTGGCACCATGATCTGTCTTGTTTACGATAACTTGATCCATATTCGTTTTGAAGATAAGGGCCCAGGCATCTGGGACATCAAACAGGCCATGGTGCCAGGTTTTTCCACGGCGGATGATCTGGTGAGGGAGTTTGGCTTTGGGGCCGGCCTGGGATTGCCGAACATAGAAAAGAATTCGGACGCGCTGCACATCGTGTCCGCCAAAGACAATCCCACTCTCCTGGAACTGATAATATTCTTTGGTACACCATGAACGAGAAGGAAAGACAATACTTCCACGCCATTCAGATCCTCGAGGACAACTGCACCGGCTGCACAGCCTGCGTGAGAGTGTGCCCCACCGAAGCGATCCGGGTGCGTGACCGCAAAGCCTATATTGATTCCACCCGCTGCATCGACTGCGGTAACTGTGTGACCGCGTGTCAGTTTCATGCCATCATTCCACGCAGCGATCCTCTGGACATCATCCACAAGTTCAAATATAAGGTCGCGGTGATATCGGCTGCCTATTTTGGCCAGTTTACCGAGGATATTTCCTATCCGGTGGCCAAGGCTGCCATTCTGCAGCTGGGTTTTGATGAAGTGGCGGAAGAAGCTGTCATAACAGAATTTATGATACGCGTGATCCGCCAGTATATTCGTGACAACCGTGATAAGCGTCCCATTCTGTCCAGTCACTGTCCCGCTGTGGTGCGTCTGATCCAGGTAAAATACCCCTCCCTGCTTCCCAGCCTCTTTCATCAGGAAGCTCCCATGAGCATCCTTACCCGCTATTTGAGAGATCAGATCATTCAGGATAAAGGCATAAACGATGAAGACCTGGGTATCTTTCTGATTGTTCCGTGTGTGGCCCACGTAACTGCGGTTCACCAGCCGGAAGGAGCTTATAAGCACCTGCAGGATGGAGCTTTTTCCATTGGCATGATCTATGGCAAAGTGCGTGAGTATATCAAGGACCTTCAGAACAATCCTCCGGATATTGATACCTACCCCAAAGGCCTCACCTGGGCCCTCTCTGGAGTCCAGGCTGAACTGGTGGATTGCGAAGACATCCGCACCCTCTCAGTGAATGGCATCGAAAACGTGATGGAGATCCTTTCCAGAGTGGAAGATCACTATCTGGACCAGTATGATTACATCGTGTTGCGCAGCTGCACCAATGGCTGCGTGGGCGGATGCCTCAACGTGGAAAATCCCTTCGTGGCCATGAGCCGCATCAAGAAAATGATCAAGGATGGTGATGCTCGCCTCATCGACCTTCAGGGCATGGAAAAGCTCTATGAAGATGGTGAGTTTGATGTGGCACCGCTGGCCGCCCGTCCCATCATGGAACTCGATAAAGACATCAAGACCGCTATCAAGAAGATGAAACGCATCAATGAGTTTCTCACCATGCTGCCGGGTCTGAACTGCAGCGCCTGCGGATCTCCCACCTGCTATGCCCTGGCAGAGGATATCGTGCAGGGCAAAGCCTCCATCGAAGACTGCGTGGTGCTGCTTAAGCGCCATGCCAAAGAAGAAGAATAAAGACAAACAGGATATAGATTTATGACCAAGCTCAAGGAACTGCTGCCGCTCATTCATGCCACCAATCACACTCCCGCCCTGGAATCTGCCGATGTGGAACTATCCGGCGGTTACGTCTGCGATATGCTTAGTGACGTGATGGGATCAGCCCAGCCGGGCCAGATCTGGATCACGATCATGAAGCACCTCAACGTGATAGCCGTTGCTTCCATGACAGGTATCCCGGCCATTATCTTCGCCAAAGGCGTGAGCCCGGATGCCAATGTGATCGATAAGGCCACCGAAGAGGGTATTGTGCTGCTGAGCAGCCCTCTGGATACTTTCAGCATCAGCGGGATCGTCTATCAGGCCTTTCAAGGCTGATCACTCAGTCCATGCGATGGTTCACCGCCGATCTCCATATTCACTCAGTCCTCTCTCCCTGCGGGGGATTGGAAATGGCGCCGGACGATCTGATCGCCAGGCTCAAAGAATTGGAGATCAACTGGTTTGCCATCACGGACCACAACAGTATGGCCAACTGCCCAGCCTATCATGCTGCCGCGAAAACCGCTGGATTGGAATTCAGCTGGGGAGTTGAGTTGCAGACCGCTGAAGAGATCCATTTGCTGGTCTATTTCGACGATTGTGGCGCGGCTCTCAGCTTTGATCAACAGCTCTACGCGGCCTTGCCTTCGCTTCCCAATGATCCGGACTTCTTTGGGGATCAAGTTGTTATTGACGAAAACTGCAACATTATAAGAATGGAACAAAAGGCGCTATCCAATTCCACCCGGTGGGACCTCAGCGAAGCGGTCTCTATCGCCAGCGCTCATGGCGGCTATTGCGTGCCCGCTCATATCGACGCGGGTGCCAACAGCATCCTGGGCCAGCTGGGATTTATGCCTCAGGAGCCCGATTTTGAGCTGCTGGGAATCACCGCGCGCTTGGATCTTTCCGCGTTTCTGGATCAGCATCCGGAGCTGCGGCACAGGGCCTTTCTGCGCTGTTCCGATGCCCATTACCTGGCAGACCTTGGTTCCGGGACCACGCGTCTCAAGCTTGAAAGAGCTTCGCTCGCGGAGCTTTTTAAGGCCGTCCGGGGCGAGCCTCGCACCCAAATCATAGTATAAAAATAAAGATAAGCAAGGAGGAGTGATGACTCCCGATACCCAGCACGACAACCAGCTTTACGCCAAGCTCAAGGACGTGATCGAGCAGAAAAAAGAGCTGCGCAATCCCCTCATCGAAATCCTGAGAGTGGCACAGGAGATCTTTGGCTACCTGCCCGTCGAAGTGCAGGAATTCATCGCCCGCGAGATGAACATCCCCGCCAGCAAAGTCTATGGCGTGGTCACCTTTTACAACTTCTTTTCGATGAAACCCCGCGGCAAATACACTCTCAACGTCTGCATGGGAACTGCCTGCTACGTGAAAGGCGCGCCAAGACTGGTGCAGATGATCACCGATACCCTGAGCACCCAGATGGGTGAGACCACTCCCGACGGCCGTTTCACCATTAGCGCTGTAAGATGCGTGGGCGCTTGTTCTCTGGCCCCGGTGTTTGTGATCGGGGAAGACACCTTTGGCCGCATCGAGACCAAAGACCAGATTGTCAAAATCCTCGAGCGCTACGTCTAACGGCCCGCCATGCAAGATATCTCCCTGCACCTTCTGGATATCATCGAAAACTCCGTGCGAGCGGAGGCCAGAAACATCAAGGTGCGCGTGATCACCGACGCTCAAAAGAATCGCCTGCGGCTCATCGTTGAAGACGACGGCGTGGGCATGGACACTCACACGGTGGAAAAAGCCCAGGATCCCTTTTACACCAGCAAGCTCGAACGCGAGAAAAAGGTGGGGCTGGGCATCCCGCTCTTCAAGCAAAACGCCGAGCTTTCCAACGGCTGTTTCAAGATGGCCTCAGAGCCAGGTTTTGGAACAGTGCTCACGGTGGATTTTGAGCTGGACCACATCGACCGCATGCCGCTGGGCAACCTCAAAGACACCCTTCTGGGCGCTATTATTGGCCACCCGGAAGTGGATTTCTATATCAACCTCATCCACTGCGAACGAGGCAAAGAACAGAGCTTTCACTTCGACACGGCCGCCATCAAAGAAGAGCTGGGAGATATCCCGCTCACCTATCCGGACGTGATCGAATACATAGACCAAAGTTTATTTGAAGGAATACAAAATACCAACATGGAGGATGTCTGATGAAGACACTTGCCGACCTTAAGAAGATCCGCGAAAAAGCTCAGGAAGAAATGAAGCTCCGCGGCGCAAACGTACGTATCAAGATCGTGGTGGGAATGGGAACTTCCGGGATCGCCATGGGCGCCCGCGAAGTGATGAAGACCTTCCTGGAAGAGATCGCCAACCGCAACCTTACAGACGTTATCGTCACCCAAACCGGTGAAAAGGGCCTTTCGTCCATGGAACCGGTGGTGGACCTCGTGGAAGAGGGCAAAGACAAGGTGACCTATGGCAACATGACCCCCGAAAAGGTCAAGAAGGTGGTAGTCGAGCATATCGTCAATGGAAGAATCGTCTCCGATTATGTAGTGGCCACAGGCAATTGAGAGGAGGAACCGAATGTCTCTCAAAAGAATTGACCTGCTGATCTGCTGCGGCTCAGGCTGCGTATCGGCAGGGGCCTTGAAGATCAAGGAAAGATTCCACACAGTGCTCACTGAGAAAGGCCTGCAAACCGAGGTCAATATCATCGAGACCGGCTGCATGGGGCCCTGTGATTACGGTCCCGTGATGGTGATCTATCCTGAAGGTATCTTCTACAAGACGGTCACTCCCGAAGACGTGGATGAGATCGTGGAAGAGCACTTTATCAAGGGCCGTCCCGTTTCCCGTCTGATGCTAAAGGACGAGGACAAGACCATCGCGTCCCAGAAAGAAGTGCCATTCTATCAGAAACAGGTGAAGGTAGCCCTGGCAAACTGCGGCTACATCGATCCTGAAAGCCTGGATGAATATATTGCCACCGGTGGTTATGAAGCCCTCGGCATGGCCCTCACCCAGATGAATCCTCAAGGCGCCATCGACGTGGTCAAAGCTTCCGGGCTCAGAGGTCGTGGCGGCGGTGGATTCCCCACTCACATCAAGTGGCAGATGGTGCACGACCGCAAAGAAGACGAGAAATATATCATCTGCAACGGTGACGAAGGAGACCCGGGCGCTTTCATGGACCGTTCCCTCCTGGAAGGTGATCCTCACCGCATCCTGGAAGGGATGATGATCGCCGCCTATTCCATCGGTGCCAGCCAGGGATTCTTCTACATCCGCGCCGAATATCCGCTTGCCATCAAACGCATCCGTCAGGCCATCGAACAAGCCCGTGAGATTGGACTGATGGGCAAGAACATCTTTGGCACCGACTTCTGCTTTGAAGCCGAAGTTCGCACCGGTGCCGGTGCCTTCGTTTGCGGTGAAGAGACTGCTCTCATCCACTCCATCGAAGGCAATCGTGGAAACCCCACACCCAAACCTCCCTATCCAGCCGTCAGCGGCTTGTGGGGCAAACCCTCCGTGGTCAACAACGTGGAGACTTTTGCCAACATCCCCACCATCTTTGTGAAGGGGGCCGAGTGGTTTGCTTCCATGGGAACCGCCACCAGCAAAGGCACCAAGGTCTTTGCCCTCACCGGTGACATTAAAAACACCGGCCTCGTGGAAGTGCCCATGGGCATCACCCTGCGCGAAATGATCTTTGACGTGGGCGGTGGCATGGTTGGCGGTCACAAGTTCAAGGCCGTGCAGCTGGGTGGCCCCTCAGGTGGCTGCCTCACGGTCGAGCATCTGGACGTTCCGGTGGATTATGAAAGCCTCAAAGAACGCGGTGCCATGATGGGTTCCGGCGGTGTGATCGTGATGAACGACAGCAACTGCATGGTCAACGTGGCCAAGTTCTTTATGGAGTTCTGTGTGGAGGAATCCTGCGGAAAGTGTTCACCCTGTCGCATCGGGCTCAAACAGATGTACGACATCCTGAACCGCATCACTTCCGGAAATGGCAAGGAAGGCGATATAGAGGAACTGCAGCGCCTGGGCGAAAGCGTCAACAAGCTCTCCCTCTGCGGTTTGGGCCAATCGGCCCCCAACCCGGTGCTCTCCACCATCCGCTATTTCCGGGATGAATATGAAAGCCACATCCGCGATCACAGCTGCGGCAACAAGGTCTGTCTCGATCTCATGCATTTTGACATCGACAAATCCCGCTGCATCGGTTGCTCGCTGTGCGCCCGCAAGTGTCCTGTGAACTGCATCACCGGCTCTCGCGAGGAGAAATACACCATCCATCAGCTTGACTGCATCAAATGCGGAAACTGCCAGGATGTATGTCCCGTCAAGGCCGTGGACAGAATTCCCGGCACGCATCCCGAAGTTAAAGAGCAACGCGCCAAACAGCAAGCTCACAACAGTCATGACGATTAAAAGGGGAATACATGTATAAAGAAATATGCTCGAAATACGCTCCCACCAAAGACAACCTGATCTACATCCTGCATGATATTCAGGATACCCACCCTCAGCACTACATCTCTGAGGAAGCGGTGGACGCGGTAGCAAAATATCTAAACGTGCCGCCCAATCACATTTACGGCGTGCTGACCTTTTACACCATGTACAGCACCAGCCCGCGTGGAAAAAACATCATCCGCCTGTGTGAATCCCCGCCCTGCTATATCAAGGGTAGCGAAAACATCCTCCGCAAGATGAAAGTCCTGCTGGGTGTCGAGACCGGGGAAACCACCAAGGACGGCCTTTTCACTCTTGAGCTCTGTGCCTGCCTGGGTGTGTGTGGAAACGCTCCCGTGATGATGATCAATGAAGACGTCTACGGCGATCTCACCGAAGAGAAAGTGGAAGAGATCATCGACAAATACAGGAGGGCCAAATGAAGTTCTATCGCAGTCACGTCCTCGTAAGTATCAATGACACCTCCCTCAATGCCGGAGTGCAGGATTTTATCAAAGCACTCAGGACAGAGCTGGCCAAACAGAACCTCGCCGAAGAGATCAATATCCTGGAAACAGGTCCGCTGGGTTTCTTTGGACGCGGCATCTGTCTCTCCGTCTATCCTGAAAACGTCAACTATCAGGACCTCAAGACCGAAGACGTTCAGGAACTGGTGGCGGAGCACTTCCTCAAAGGCCGTCCCGTGAGCCGTCTGATGCTGGACTCGGCAGGCAAATTCAGCCCCAAACTCAACTATGCCAACCGCATCGTGCTGCGCAACTCCGGTATCATCGATCCCGAAAGCATCGACGAATATATCGGTGCCGGCGGATATGAAGCCTGGGAAAAAGCCCTCACCCAGATGGAACCGATGCAGATCGTGGAAGAAGTCAAGCAGTCCGGCCTGCGTGGTCGTGGCGGTGCAGGCTTCCCGGCTGGAGTGAAATGGAGCTTCACCGCTCCTCTGCAGGCCGAACAGAAATACGTGGTCGTCAATGCCGACGAAGGCGAACCCGGCACTTTCAAAGATCGTCTGATCATGGAAGGCGATCCGCATCAGTTGCTGGAAGGCATCATGATCTGCGCTCGTGCCGTGGGGGCCACCAAAGCCTGGATCTATATCCGCGGCGAATACAAGCTCTGCATCCAGCGTCTCGAAAAGGCTATCGCTCAGGCCCGCGAGTATGGCATCATCGGCACCAACATCTTCGAAAGCGGCTTTGACCTGGATATCGACATCAAGATCGGTGCCGGCGCTTATGTCTGCGGAGAAGAAACTGCCCTGATCGAATCCCTGGAAGGCAACCGCGGCAATCCCAGATGGAAACCACCCTTCCCTGGCGTGGAAGGCCTCTGGAGATATCCCACCGTGGTCAACAACGTGGAGACCCTGGCCAACGTGCCTTACATCATCAAAAACGGCGCTGCCGAATACCGCAAGTATGGCACTCCGGAATGCAGTGGCACCAAGGTCTTTACCATCCTTGGCGATGTAGCCCATCCCGGCCTCTGTGAAGTGGATATGGGCACCACCCTGCGTACTATCATCAACGACTATGCCGGTGGCATGAAAAAAGGCTTCCGCTTCAAAGCCGCCCTCGTGGGTGGAGCAGCGGGCGTGATCCTTTCTGAACGCCATCTGGATGTCAAGATGGACTTTGCCAGCCTCAACCAATATGCCGCGGTGCTCGGTTCCGGTGCCATCCTGGTGATGAACGAGCATCAGAGCATCGTGGATATGCTGTGGTCCATCCTGCGTTTCTTCCGTCATGAATCCTGTGGAAAATGCGCTCCCTGCCGCAACGGTTGCCAGCAGCTCTATAAGCTGATCACCAAGATCAAGAAAGGCGAAGGCAGCATGGACGATGTGGAACTCATGCTCACCATCGCGGAAACCATGCAGGCTACCAGCTTCTGCGCTCTCGGCCAGTCTCCCATCATGGGTATTCGCTCCGCGATCGAGAACTTCAAAGATGAATTCATCGCCTTGTGCGTTACGCGTTAAGCGTTACGCGGGACGCGTATTCCAAGGTGTGAAGCGGAATTACTGAAGTGAACTGGAGACACAATGTTGCATACTGATATGGAAGTTTACAAGCTGAGTTTACAGCTCGTAAAAAGCGTGTATGAGTATTGCGTCTCGTTTCCTAAAGAAGAAGTATATGGTCTGGCTTCTCAGATGAAGAGGGCTGCCATATCGGTTCCCAGTAATATCGCTGAAGGATGCGGAAGAAGCAGTGATAAGGAGCTCTGTCGCTTTCTCGATATCTCTATGGGTTCTTTGAGTGAACTGGGTACTCACATGGAGTTATCTCAGTTGCTGGGTTTCAACTCAGACGAAAAGCACTTGCAAGAGTTAAAGAAAACTATTATGAGAGTTCGACAAATGACTCTGAACTTAAAGAAATCTGTGGCGCAGCGCGCCTACGCATAACGCGTAACGCGTAACGCATAACCTATGAAACGAATAGTAAGATAAAGAGGTTAAAGACTATTATGGCTAAAACAGTCAACGTCTGGATAGATGGACATCATCTGGAAGTTCCGGATACCATGACCATCATTGAGGCCGCGGACAAGCACGGTCTCTACATCCCCCGCCTGTGCTACCATCCCGATCTGCCGCCCACTGCCAACTGCGGTGTTTGCGTGGTTGAACTGGCCGGCAATCCCACTCCCAAGCGTGCTTGCTGCACTCCCGTCACCGAAGGGATGAAGATCAGCACCAACTCCAAAAAACTGCGCTCCTACCGCAAGACCCTCGTGGAAATGATCCTTTCCAACCACGAAGTCGTGTGCCCCACCTGCGTGGCCAACAACAAATGCGAGCTTCAGACCCTGGCCAACAACCTGGGTGTGGACCCCGACGCCCTGCCCAACATCCTGGTCAAAAAACCGGTGGACAACAGCTCTCTCTCCATCATCCGCGATACCAACAAGTGCATCGCTTGCGGACGCTGCATCACCGTCTGCAACGAAGTGCAGACCGTCTATGCCCTCACCATGACCGATCGCGGCATCGAGTCCCATCCGGACACCGCTTTTGCCAATGGTATGGCGAACAGCCCCTGCGTCAATTGCGGTCAGTGCACCGTCTATTGTCCCACTGGCGCGTTGCGTGAACGCAGCGAGATCGATGCCGTCTGGGAAGCCATCCTGGATCCCGAAAAGCATGTCATCGTTCAGGAAGCTCCTTCCATTCGCGTGTCTCTGGGTGAGGAATTTGGGATGCCCCTGGGCTCCGTGACCCCCAAGAAGATGTATGCCGCTCTGCGTAAGATCGGCTTCGACAGCGTGATGGATACCAATTTCACGGCCGACCTCACCATCATCGAGGAAGGCACTGAATGCGTGACCAAGCTCAAAGCCGGAGACAAACGTCCCCTCATCACCTCCTGCTCGCCAGGCTGGATCAAGTTCATGGAGACCTACTATCCCGATCTCGCGGATTGCGTCTCCACCGCCAAATCTCCCATGAGCATGTTTGGCGTGCTCTCCAAGACCTACTATGCCCAGGAACAGGGCATCGACCCCTCCAAGATCGTGAGCGTGGCCATTATGCCCTGCACCGCCAAGAAATTTGAGGCCCGCAGGCCTGAAATGCGCGACAGCGGTTTCCAGGATACAGACTACGTGCTCACCACCCGTGAGCTGCTGCGCATGATCAAAGAAGCCGGAGTGGACTTTTCCAACCTCAAAGAAGAAGAAGCCGATGAAGGCATGAGCTTCTACACCGGCGCTGGCACCATCTTTGGCGCTACTGGCGGCGTGATGGAAGCCGCTATCCGTTCCGCCTACTTCCTGGTGACCAAGACCGAGCTGGAAGATCTGGACATCAAGGCCGTCCGCGGTCTGGAAGGCGTGAAAGAAGCCGCTCTGCAGGTCCCCGGTTTTGGCGAACTGCGCGTGGCCGTAGCCCACGGACTTTCCAATGCCCGCAAGGTGATGGACCAGGTGCGTGAAGGCCTCGCCACCAAAGGCGAATCACCCTGGCACTTTATCGAGATCATGGCTTGTCCCGGTGGCTGCGTTGGCGGCGGTGGACAACCCTATGGCAACGATATCGCTTCCAGAGCGCGTCGCGGTTTGGCCCTCTATGAGGAAGACCGCAACCTGCCGGTGCGCAAATCTCACCAGAATCCTGAAGTCACCCG
>JAGOIY010000117.1 GCA_017995405.1 Candidatus Cloacimonadota bacterium | reverse complement strand
CGGTCGATCTGGGTGTCCGGAAAGAAGACGCGGCGGTCAAAGCGTCCCGTCTCGATCTCCATGCTGTAATAGCTGGTGGCACAGCTGGGGCTGGGGAAGTTGCGGATACCGCTCACGCGTAAATACTCATCCGTGAGAGAGATGCTCACCTCGTCCTTGTTGATGCCGGCCAGCTCGACCACGATCACCCATTCGGTATCCGTCTGATAAACGTCGCATTTGGGGTGCCAGTAGTCGTCGATGGCGTCTTCTATGGCGAGGGGACTGCTGGTGAGGGTAGATACCTCTCCCAGCAGTTTGAGCATCTCACGCTGGATGCCGATGAGATTGGTGTAGATCTTGTCGTTCATAGCGGTAAAGAATTAGTATTCAGTGCGTTCGCGGAAGCTGAAGATGCGCTGGGCGTCGGGCTCGATTTCCACCAGGAAGGTGGCTTGGTTGTTGGTGTCAATCTCGGGTTCGATGTCTTTTTGCACGAGTTTGGTGTTGCCGCCCATGTAGTGGATCACCTGGATGGTCTTTTTCTCTTTGCTGTTGTTGCGCAGGGTGATCTGGATGGTGCGTTCGGACACGTCCCGTCCCAGATTGGCCTGGTCTTTGGTGAGGGTGCTGGCCACGAGGTCAAAGGCCTTGCCGGTCCTGATCTTGATCTCTTCGTTGCGGGAGGTATGGTCGATAGAGTCTTCGCCGATGAATTCCAGATTGCCGTCGCTATCCTGTTTATAGACCTTTATGGTGCCTTTGGGGAGGGGTTTGCCGATGCCGTTCTCTTCGGTATTCTTAAACTTGATGATGCTGCTGACGCCATCGCCCCAGGTGGTGTACTCATAGGTGCCTTCGGCTTTTACATTCTGAGTGGGGTAGAGGGCGATCTGCTTGGTCTGGTTGTTGGCAAAGCTCAGCTTCTGGTCCAGGGTGTACATATGAAAGTCGTGAAAGGCCTTTTCTTCAAAGGCAGGAGCTGCTTCGGCGACGGCCATCGCGTCTTCCACCATGCCATATTCATAGCGGCTGTATTTGTCATAGGATTCATACACGCGGTTGACGTCCCCGGCGATGAGCTTGAGAGTGACGTCTTCAAAGGCTTTGCCGCTGGTGTTGTTGATCGTCACCCAGGAGTTGAGGGCCAGAGCTTTATCGTCCCAGACGCTGTTGTAGGTGACGTCCCAGCTAAATCCACCGGTCATATAGGTGAGCTGGATGGGGATCTTTCCCGCTTTGGGAGAAATCAGGCCCCAGTGCAGGGTGGGCTTGACGTAGAAGTTATCCGGCAGCTTGGCCAGTTGTACCATCTGGGTCTCGGAATCGGAGACCACGATCAGACGGCCGGTGCCGTTTTCGGTGACTCCATAGCTGGTGCCGTCAAAGAACTTGAGTACGCCGCGCACTCTGGAATTGTCTTTGGTAAGCAGCACGACTTCCTTGTCCAGATATTTGGCCATGATCTGCCATTTGCCTGCCAGGTCATACTCATAGTTCTGCTCCGCCATCGTGAATCCCGGTTCGGTGGAGGTCACGATCACAGACGGGGCGATGATTCTGGAAGTGATATCGTCGTAGTTATAGCTCTGGCGGCCGGCTTCCAGCTCGAGCTCAAAACGGCTGCGCACCAGAGAAAGATCGTCGTTGTAGATGGTGAGCCAATCCTCTGCCACGAGGGAAGCGCTCAGCACCATCAGAATCGCTGAGATTAAAATCACGTGTTTCATGTTACACTCCTTATTCGCCATGAGGCGATGTCGGTAATAAGATAATCAGGATTCGCTGCGTTCACGAAAACTAAAGATCACCTGGGCGTCGGCTTTCACTTCCACACTGAAGGTGGCTTTGTTGTCCGAGTCGATCTCGGGAGTGAGGTCGTGCTGGATAATGCGGGTGTTGCCACTCATTTGATGGACCACCCGGATAATCCTGGTCTGGCTGGAATTGTTGCGCAAAGTGACCTGCACGGTGCGTTCCGTGACCTTCTTGCTCACGTTGGTCTGGTCTTTGCTGAGGGTGCTGGCCACGAGGTCAAAGGCCTTGCCGGTGGTGATCTTTACCTCTTCGTTGCGGCCGGTGTGTTTGATGCTGTCCTCTCCGATGAATTCCAGATTGCCGTCTGTATCTTCTCTGTAGATCTTGAGGCTGCCCTTGGGAAGGGGTTTTCCGATCCCGTTGGCCTCGGTGTTTTTGAACTGGATGATGCTGTTGACGGCCCCGCTCCAGGTGGGATATTCATATATCCCTTCGGCTTTTATGTCCATGCGGGGATAGAGGGCCAGTTGCTTGGTCTGGTTGTTGGCAAAGCTCAACTTCTGGTCCAGGCTGTACATGTGATAGTCGTGAAAGCTTTTCTCGGCAAAAGAGGGAGCACCGCCAGTGGCTGACATGCCGTCAATGCTGTAGTTGATCTCATTGGCCCTTCCGCCCCGGATGTGGAGCTGTTTGACCACGTTGACGTCGCCTGCGATGAGCTTGAGATTGGTGTCCTCAAAGGCTTTACCGCTGGTGTTTTTGATTGTGACCCAGGAATTGAGGGCCAGGGTGCTGTCGTTCCAGACCCCGTTGTAGGTGACGTCCCAGCTCAGGCCTCCGGTGAGGTAGCTGAGCTGGAGAGGATACTTTCCGGCCTGGGGAGCGATCAGGCTCCAACGCAGAGTGGGCCTGGTGTAAAAGTTCTCTGGCAGGCTGGCCAGCTGGATCATCTGGGTTTCGGCTGCGGAGACGAGGTAGAGCCTGCCGTCGTAGTCGTCCTGGATGCCATAGCTGCTATAGTCGCTGAATTTGAGGATACCTCTGATCCGGCTGCCGTCTTTGGTGGTGATTTCCACTTCGCTGTTCAGATATTTACGCAGGATTTCCACCTTCCCGGCCAGGTCATATTCATAGTTCTGCTCCGCTACCTGAAAGCCCTCAGCCTGGGAACTCACGATCACAGAGGCGGGCATGATCCTGTGAGGGATGTCGTCAAAGTTATAGTCCTGGCGGCCTGTCATCAGGTTCAGCTCAAAACTGGAACGCACCAGGGAGAGATCTTCATTGTAGATGGTCAGCCAGTTTTCACCCCTCAGGGCCAGGGCGATAAACATCAGCAGGGCAGCAAGAAAGACACGTTTGGGCATAAAA
The DNA here is from genome assembly GCA_017995405.1 of Candidatus Cloacimonadota bacterium. Classification (GTDB taxonomy): domain Bacteria; phylum Cloacimonadota; class Cloacimonadia; order Cloacimonadales; family Cloacimonadaceae; genus UBA3900. The sequence goes on along the minus strand of JAGOIY010000117.1, from coordinate 2,396 downwards.
GAACTCCTTTGCCGTTGAGGCAGGCTGGTAGGCTGAAATCAACCGTGAAGCCAGTATACAGGAGAGGGGATTTCGTCAAGGCCAAAAGTTTCCACATGCAGCCCCACCGGGCAAGCAAAGCTTCAGCGCTTTTACCAGACAACCGCTCCCGAGATCCTGCCCAGTGATTCTACCAGGTGATCGGGCTAAACTGATCTGAGCTCCCGTCTCCAAACGCGGAGCCCACGCTGAAACCCAAGCTCCGGGACGCGGCAAAAGAATGTATTGACTTGCAGCCCCCCGCTGTTTTCTTGGGCGCAAGATCATCAGCGAGGAACGACCATGGAAAACATCCGCATCGGCATAGTGGGCAATATTGGAGTGGGGAAATCCACTTTTATCGAAGCCGCCAGTTCCGCACCCCTGAACAAGGTGCTCACGTCCGTCTATCCCAAACCCAACGGCACGGAAGGGGTCTACGCCTTCCCGGAAAAATTCAACCCCATCGTGCTGGACTCCTTTTATAAAGATCCCGTTGCCAACGCTTTCATGGCCCAGATTGAGTTTTTCAACGGTCGCCTGGACCGCCAGAAGCTGATCCAGACCTGCCGTGGCATCGTGCTGGAAGACAGGACCCTGGCCGAGGACTATCACATTTTCGGCAAGGCCCAGCGCGTCCTCCAAAATATGTCCGAGCCCGAGTTTATCGCCTACCAGCGCACTTTCAGGCTGATGACGGAACAGATCAAGGAACCGGACCTGCTGGTCTATTTCAAAGCGGAAGTTCCCATCCTCCAGGAAAGGATCAGAGAGCGCGGCCGTGAGAGTGAACTGGCCATCTCAGCGGATTACCTCGAGCTGCTCAACAACCTCTATGAGGATTTCATCGCTCACCACGTCCATTGCCCCGTGTTGGTCATCGACGCGGACCGGGCAGTGGAAAAGACGGAGTGGCTGCGCCGCACCGTCAACCTGGTGGCCGAACAGATCAAAGCCCTGGAGCTGCGGGTCTCCAGCCCCGGTATCAGTGAATGGGTAACGCTACCCCAGACGGAAGCCACTCTCAAAGCGATCGATGTGGAACGCCAACTGGAACAGTATCTGGCTGAGCATCAGAAGCTTATCACTATTGCCGGCAACGTGGGTCTGGGCAAATCCACCCTCACCGCCATTATGGGACGCAGCCTCAAGATCAACACCCTCTATGAAAGACCGGAAGAAAACCCCCTCCTGGAAAAGTTTTTGGGCGATAAAAAGACCTGGTGTTATGACCTGCAGATGCATTTTCTGCAGATGCGGGCCCAACAACGCCGCCTGGGCAAAAGCGGAGACGGCAGCTATGTGAAAGACCGCTCCCTGCCGGAAGACCTGCTGGTGTTTTGCAATCAGTTTCACGCGGACGGCCTGCTCACCGACGACGAACTGGACAACCTCATCACCCAGTTCCAGACGGTGAACCGGCAACTGCCCTCTTCAGATCTGATCATCCTTTTGCACGGAAGCCCCTCTCTGGCCTGGGAGCGGATCCAGCAACGCGGCCGGGAAATGGAACTCGAAGGGGGATGGCAGTTTACCGAGATCAACAACCTCAACCACTGGTACAAAGCCTACGGGTCCAATGTGGTCAAACTCGGTTTCCACAACGGTCCCGTCCTGGAAATCGACGTCGAAAAGCTCGATCTCACCAACCGCATCCACGTCGGCTATATCTTCGAACGCGTCCTGGAGACCCTCAAAGCCCAGGATTGAGGCCTGTCAACAGCCTGAGCTCTGTCAGGTGCCACATTTATGATAGACAACCCAGGCCCGCAATTTCCACTCCGAGGGGGTTCATTCCCCCTTTTGGGCACAGATTCCAACGCCAGCGCAGCGACTTTGCGCCCCGAGAAAAACCTGTTCTTGCTGCTTTCTTCCCGCATCCTATTACGGACTCATTACGGGTGAAGTCCGTAATGAGTCCGTAATGATACCGTAATGCGAATAGGAGCGGAAGCGGGCAGAATTGGCTGTGCCCGCGGGCGAAAAATCAATCTAAATAACATCCGGACAGTGATATGGACAGATTGTTGAGCCCCGCGCCGGGGGCCTCCGTCTCACAATAATGGTCTTAGCGGAGCGGAGCTTGCCTCCCTTCCGGCGATTGAGCAATGAGCGGATTGTACTGGCCCGACCCCAAAACTCTCCCTTGACATCCCACCCGCCTCCAGAATTTTGGAGAGCTATCAGATAAACCGATGCGGCACCAGCAGCTTGAAGCCCGTGCCGGAGGAGAAAAAAGTGGAATATCCCTTCAATGAGATTGAGCCCAAATGGCAGCAAATCTGGCGTGAGCGCCGCGTTTTTTCCGCCCCCGATCTGGCGGACCAACCCAAATACTATGTGCTATCGATGTTCCCCTACCCCTCCGGCGTGCTCCA
>JAGOIY010000116.1 GCA_017995405.1 Candidatus Cloacimonadota bacterium | reverse complement strand
GGCACACATGGATATCTGGTTCAGGGTGACCCTTACTGAAGTGGAATAGTTGATTTCGATTCCCTGACCGGAGATATCCGTCAAAACGCAGTTGGAAACCAGTTCGCCGTCGTTATGATATGCTGCTGTGCCATTCCCATACAGGTAAATGCCCGTATTGCAATCTGCTATGCCGAGGTTCAGATAGGAGTTGTGGCTGTTTCCTGCATAGGACGCACCCGCGGAAAGGATGGCTTTTGTGGCGCTGTTGCTGCGACTGAGAGTAATGCTACAGTAGCTGATACTATTGTGGCTACAGGGGTTGTATGACTGCGCGGCCAATTGAAAGCCATATTCCAGCGAACTCAGCGAAGGATAGTTCTGGATATCGATGCGCTCAAAGGTGAAATAGTCACCCCCCATCAGCTTTATCGCCGCGTCCGTGGTGGCAGTAGTACCTTGCACCTGCAGGATCGGGTTCGCTCCGTCGCCGGTCTTGCGGAAGGTGATGGGACGGTTGGGAGCTCCGGTAGCAGTGATGGCAGGCAGCAATTCCGTATTGGGAAACACTTCCCCGGCCGCTACATTAAATATGGTGCCGCCTTCCGGAATGCCCTGCAGGGGATAGTTTGTATTCAAAAAGGCAAGGGCAGTGGCAAAGCTGATAAAATCCCCAGCGCTGCCAATAGAATAGGAGCTGTCAAGCGGCGCGGGCGGAGTCCAGGTAAAAGTAGTGCCGTTGGCTGGATACACCGTATTGCTGAGGGTGCAGGTACTGGTAGCGGCGGCTCCGTCTGTGCTGGCACTCCAGTCAGTTGTGGTTGTGCGGGTGGCGAAATTGGTGGCGGTGCCGGTGGGGTCGCTCCTCATGCCCACCTGGGCAGTGGTCGCGGTGGCGTTGCACACCATATTTCCATACACGAACTGCACCTTGTTGGTGGTTTCTTCCAGCCTGATTTGAAAGTTGAAGCTGTCGTCGGTTCCATTTGAGGCCTTTTAGTAGTTGTTCCATTGCACTACCAACACCCGGTAGGGCAGGATGCCGATCGTCTCTATCCTGAGGCTGGAACCTGTCTGAGCGGACATATTATTCGCCAGTCCGGCGATCCTGCTCACCAGCCAACTGGGATTGATCGCGGATGTATATCCCAGGGGAGTTGTTGTGTTTGCTGACATGTTCAACGCAGTTACTTCCCAGGATTGGCCCAGACTAATCCATCCGCTGGCACAAATCCCCACCCTATCATATTCTTGCCCGTTGAAATAGAAATTGAAGCCGATCGGGAAGCCCGGGCCGGTGGTAGCCGTGCCTCCCAGTGGGATGGCAGGGTCCACGAAACGCTGGCCCGAGGTGGATTCATTGCCCAGTTGCGTACCAGATGATATTGGCGTATATGAGCTTACGCCATGACTAAATGTGTAATTACCCAAAGACTGGGCAAAGCAAAATACACAAACCGATGCGAACGCGAGGATCGCGATCAAGCGTTTCATAACAGGCTCCTTTTACTTCAATCTGACCTGGCAGATCGGTTAATAGCAATACAAATCAGAGCCGCGCCTGTTATTTCACAAGCAGCGGACAGCTCAACGGGAATGCTCCAGCGTCAGGGGATATATGTCAAGGAATATCTCAGGAATTGTCAAATCCTGCCATTAGAGCAGAGCAGGCTGATACAGAGTGTTAACTTACTGAACGGGATGGGATAAAGAGTCACTCCAGAGCATTTGACACCCGGACTTATCCCGCGACGCCAACACGCGTTTGTGTATTTTTTTCCTCAATCAGCGCCAACTTATCGGCAAGCCCTCAGACCCTGGTTGAGAGCGTCCTCAGCTCAATCAACCTAACTTGGCATGCCCCCCGGTCAGCTTTCGCGCTTCTTTTCTCAGGACAGTCCAGAGCTCTACATAGTCTTTCCCTCGGGGCCACAGATATCCGATGATACGTTTGCCGGAATGGAAATGCTCATAGATCAGGATAGCCAGAAACCAGGCCAGATAGGCGATGCTGGTAGCCAGAGCTGCCCCTTTGATGCCCATGGCGGGGATGAGAATCCAGTTGAGCCCGATATTGAGCAACAGAGCGAAGAGAGGCAAAATCACACTGATCAGCGGAAAGCCCTTGCTCCAGAGATAGGTGTTGAACAGCGAGCCAAAGGAGAGCCCAAAACTGGCTGGGATCAACCATAGATAGACATTGTAAACGGGGGTGAAATCGCGTCCGTACATCAAGGTTAACAGCGGTTTGCCCACTATCACGAAACCCAGATTGGCAGCTCCCAAGAGCAGGAAGAAGCCCAGGAACACTTTCTTGAGCAGGTTCCAGCGCTCCAAATCTTCTGTGATGTCGGAAAGCTTCACCAGCAGCAGCGAGCCCACCAGATTGGCTGCCATCTGCAGCATGTCCACGATATTAGCCGCGACGGCATAGACACCCAGGTCCTCAAAGCTCAGAAACCTGCGGATCAGCACCACGTCAAAGCGGATCAGGAGAGTGATGAAGAGGCTGGAAAGAAACACTCTCCAGCCCATTGAGTAGGCCCTGAGGATATAGCGGGGACGAAAGCCTTTCCAGAAACGGGAGAACAGCTCACTGTGGACGTAAGCCCCCACGGCACAAGCCATGGCCAGATTGTAGGAGATCAGCACATACAAGAGCCTGTCGCTGTTTCTGAATGCCAGATAACCGCCCGCCACCATGATCAGCATCACAAAACTGTTGAGGGTCTGGTAGTGGGAGTTGGTTTTCACCAGGTCCCGTCCCAGATAATACATCTGCATGTGCAACTGCAGTTTGGTGAGCGAGATCGCTCCCGCCACCAGGACTACGATGGGAGCAGTGAAGTTGAACTTCATAGCCTGGCTGAAGAAGGGCATAAACGCCAGTCCCACAGCAGCTATGAGCGTAAACTCGATCAGAAACTGCAGCAGCGACCAGGTGAACAGCTGCAACCGCTGCTCAGCCTCCTTGCGGATCAGGTAGGGATAGGTCTTGTGGATGCCGAGGTCCAGCACCAGCCAGGCAAAGCTGCTAATCGTGATCAGATAGCTGTACTGGCCCTTGAGTTCGACTCCCAGGAAGCGGGTGGAAATCCATCCGGTCAGAAAAGACAGGGCCATGGTCAGCACCTTATAGCTGGCGCTGATCAGGATGTTTTTCTTGAGGTCGATGCCGGGCACGGCTGTTACAGCATCACCTTGAGGATATCTCTGAGCCGCAGTCCTTTGTCACCGGTTTGATAGCTTTCCAACAGGGCTATCATGAGGCGGGGCGTGGCCAGCCCGGAGCCGTTGAGTGTGTGCACAAAGGCCGGCTTGCCATCGGGACCGCGATAGCGGATATTGGCCCGGCGAGCCTGAAAATCTCTGAAAGTACTCACGGACGAGACCTCCAGATACTTTCCGGTCCCGGGTGCCCAGACTTCCAGATCATAGGTGCGGGCTGAGGCGAAGCTGAGGTCTCCGGTGCAGAGTTCCAACACCCGGTAGTGCAGGCCAAAGCTCTGCAGGATATGCTCCGCGTCCACCAGCATCTCTTCCAGGGCGGCATCAGACTTTTCCGGCTCGGTAAAGCGCACCATTTCCACCTTGTTAAACTGGTGCAGGCGCTGTAAACCTTTGGTATCCTTTCCATAAGAGCCAGCCTCGCGACGGAAGCAAGCCGTGTAAGCCACGTGCTTGATAGGCAGGCTGGCCAGGGGTAGCACTTCACCCGCGTAGAGATTGGTGACTGGCACTTCCGCGGTGGGAATCAGAAAGAGATCGTCCTCATCCACATGATACATATCGTTTTCCAGCTTGGGAAGCTGGCCGGTGCCGGTCATGGTCTGGCGCGTCACCAGCAACGGCACGTTCAGCTCTTCGTAGCCGTGATGATCGATGTGATAGTTGAGCATAAAGTTGATCAGGGCCCGCTCCAGTTGGGCACCCTTGCCTTTGTAGACCGGGAACCCGGAACCGCTGATCTTGGCCCCGCGGGCCAGGTCCAAAAACTGATTGGCTTCCGCGATGGCGAGATGGTCGGCGGGCTCAAACTCAAAGGAAGGCTTTTCACCCCAGCTTTTAACCACCCGGTTGGCGCTCTCATCCCTGCCCACTGGGACATTTTCAGCCGGGATGTTGGGTACCGTCAACAGCATGCCTTCCAAGCGGTTGCTCACCTCCGTCAGCTCCTGGTTAAGGGCTTTCACCTCGTCCGCCACCCGGGCCATTTCTTCCAGTAGCTGGCTGGCATCAGCTTTGGCTCGTTTGAGAGTGGCGATCTCGGTTGAGACCTGATTTTGTCTGGCTTTGAGGGTATCAAAGTCGAACTGCAGCTTGCGGCGTTTGTCATCCCAAACCAGGATGGCATCGATATCCGCCTTCTCGTTTTTGTTGGCTACCGCGGCCTTGACCAGTTCGGCGTTGGCGCGGATAAATCTGATGTCTAACATCTATGCTCCGTAATAATGAGTTATTGAGGGTTGAGTAGGCAGGCTGGTTTCCCGCAGATTACGCAGATTTTCTCGCAGATCACGCTGATATTGATAAGATTGAGAGGGTTGAGGATTAACGGCTGTCGCTTTCACGCCGTTCTCCTTGCCATCTGCGAAATCCGCGGGAACCTGAACCGGTCCTCGTTCGCGTCTCTCATTCTTATGTATTAACACCCGCTCTCAAAGCGGTATTAATCATGGCCTCAAAATCCCCGATCTTGAGAGACGCCCCTCCGATCAGGCCACCGTCGATATCCGGCTGGGCGATGAGCTCGCCGATGTTTTCAGGTTTCATACTGCCGCCGTAGAGGATGTGGATGGAATCCGCGATCTCAGTTCCAAAGCGATCCCGCAGCCATTCTCTGATAAAAGCGTGGGCTTCCTGGGCCTGGAGGGAGGTAGCAGTTTTCCCCGTTCCGATTGCCCAGACGGGCTCATAAGCGATCACGATATCTCTGCCGCTAGTCAGGGTTACTTCCTCAAACGCGCCGTTGAGCTGGGCCCGCAGCACCCCTTCGGTCTGGTCGGCTTCGCGCTCCACAATGGTCTCGCCGATGCAGAGCAGGGGCGTGATCCGCAGTTCAAAGAGACGCAGCAGCTTATCCCGGATCAGACGGTCCGATTCGTGATGATACTGACGCCGTTCCGAGTGGCCAACTATGCAGTGGGCAGTGCCCAGCGAGGCCAGCATCGTAGCACTGACTTCGCCAGTGTAAGCTCCATCCTGATGAGGACTCACATCCTGAGCGCAGACTTGCACAAGGCTGTCCGCGAGCGCGCTGAGAGCGATGCTCAAAAAAGGATAGGGGGGTGCCACAATAACTTGTACCCCGGCCAGGAATTGGCCCTTGAGCATGTGGGCCAGAGACGTGCAGAATTCCGCCGTCGTAAAGGCATCTTTATTCATCTTCCAATTGCCGGCAACTATGATATCTCGCATGCTTACTCCATGGTAAAACTTGATTTTGTTCCATCCCATCAGGAGGGGCGCTTTCGTCAAGCACTTTCGGTTAAAGTTTTAGAGTTTTAGGGTTTTAGGGTTGTGAAGGTTGAGAGGTAACAGCGTGCGCCGGTC
>JAGOIY010000115.1 GCA_017995405.1 Candidatus Cloacimonadota bacterium | reverse complement strand
AAAGCCAGGGCCGGGAGGATATGGTTGGCATGATGGGTCCACTCTCCGCTGTGGATGTCAAACTCATAGACAGACAGAAACTTATAGCCGTGCTCGACCACAAACTTGACGGCGTCTATGAGGTAGTCCACCTCGCATTCTTCCATGGCGTAATGGAGATTCAGCCTCACCCAGCCAGGCTTGATGCCGCTGTAGCGCGCGTTCACGATCAGGCAGCGATAGTAGTCCGACACCTGTTGCGGAATGCCCATCAGATAATGGCCATAGGGACCCGCGCAGGAACACCCCGCCCGGGTTTGGATGCCAAAGAGGTCATTGAGCAGGCGGGTGACGAACTTGGGATGCAGGATGCGGTCCTGGTGGCGGATGTTGAAGGGCACGATCGGCACCTTTTTATCCGCGTCCAGCACTCCCAGAAAAGTGATCCGCGCGTCACCCTCAAACGCGCTCATAAACTTCTGATAATAATAGAGCTCCAGGTCTTCGATCACATCATGGCCCACTTTGTCTTTGAGCTGGAAGGCCAGCGCCACCCTGAGGGCTTGCAGGATGCCTGGAGTGCCTGGTTTTTCGCGGGTTTCGATGTCGTGGACGTATTCTTCCTTGCTGGGAGACACATAATCCACCGTTCCCCCTCCCGGCACGGTTGGCGGCAAGGCTGAGGGGTAGATATCGGCATTGAAGATCAGCACTCCGCTGGTGCCTGGTCCGCCCAAAAACTTGTGGGGGGAGAGGAAGATGGCGTCGAAATAGCTCTCCGCGTCACGGTTCATGTCGATTTTCACATAGGGAGCGCAGGCCGCGAAGTCGAAGCAGGCCAGGCCTCCATGCCGGTGCAGGATTCTGGCCACCTCATAGACAGGGGTCTTGAGACCGCTCACGTTCGAGGCCGCGGAAAAGGACCCGATCTTGAGACGATTGGCGTATTGGGGATCGCTCACCAGCTCTTCCAACCTCTCCAGATCGAGCATCGCGTGCTTGTTCATCGGCACTTCCACGATCTCGCAGAGGGTCTGACGCCAGAGGATTTCGTTGGAGTGGTGCTCATAGGGGCCCACAAACACGATGGGCTTGTTGTGATGCATAAAGTCGTGCAGGGCCTGGTTGCAGTCGATGCCCCTGGGATTGCGGATTAGGCAGCTTTTGAGGATCTGACCCACTCTTTCCCGGGTGGCGGGTGGCCAGTAAACCCCCAGGATTTGCAGGAGCTTGACGATCCCACCCGTGGTGCCGGACTCCGTGAAGATGATCTTGCCTTTGGGGCCCGCGTTGACGGCATCCTTGATAGTATGCTCCGCTTCGTGCAGCAGGCGGGTCATGGTCTTGCCGGTAAAATCATCCTCAGTGTGGGTGTTGGCATAGAATCTCAGGACCTTGCCAATGTAGTTCTCGATCGAGATCAGGCCTCTGCCGCTGGCAGTGAAATCAGCGTAAACGAGAGGACGCTCTCCATAGGGAGTGGGGATCGGCATATTTCTGCCGATAATGTCGCGCCGCAGCCAAGCCAGCCCGGCGATCTGCTTTTGGGCGGTGAACTTATCCATAATGCCAAAAAAAGAAAGGGGTGATATTTGGGCAAGAAAATAGTTGCATCCAGCCAAAAAACTTGCCGGAAGGGTGATCAGTCCTTGCCGGAAGACCCTGGAAGGATAGATTGTATCTATGAGGATTCCAGCAGGACTTGCCATACTCAGCCACGGGGAGGACATCCTTCCCGCTGTGGATTGGAGCGTTTACAAGCGCTTTGACAGAGTGGTGAATTATATCCACAAAGACCGCCTGCTCAGCGTTTGCGCCGCTTCTATACCCTCAGGAGTGGATCATCTGGTGCTCAACGTGGATGATCTGGAATGGCTGCAAAGCGTCCAGACCCTTACAGATAGGGTTGTTCTGAACGGGGTGGCGTTCCATCTGGACCCCTGCAAGCTTTACAGAGTGCCTCCCCTGCCTCTTCCGGCCAGCTTTGATCATATCTTAACCCTGGAGAGCTGGTTACACGCGCAAGCTCCACCCCTCAGCATTCCCAGATTGCTGCATGAAGCTTCCCGGCCCGGCAGCTTTGACGCTGCCCTTGGCAGGGTCTTTGAGGAGGGGATCGACCTTCTGGAAAGCAGGGAGTTTCTCCAGGCCACGCGGTTGCTGAAAGGCTGCGGCTTTGGCAGCACTCCCTCCGGAAACGATTTTATGAGCGGATATCTGATGGCGATAGCCTGGTTAACCCAAGCGGAGTGGCAAACGACTGGTTTGCCTGAGTCAGGACCATCCGTCGGTAAACGGGGACGTTTACCGCTCCACAGAGGGAGCCAAAAAAATAGGTTGTCAGAAATTGCCGATCTGATTTTGTATGAAATCCTGGGAACTGACCCGCTCTGCGATGCTTTTGCCAGACGCGCCAGGGCCCTGAAGCCCGATTCCGACTGGAAAGAGCTGCTGCAGGTCTTTGCAGACCAAACAGCGGATGCCCGGCCCGCTCTGGAAGAGGTTTTATCCCATGGATCCACGTCCGGAGCCGATGCTCTGGCTGGCTTCTTTATGGGACTGCGTTCCTACTATATGGAGGTGAAATGATTGTAAAAGCGATGGTGATCCAGGGCCGCTACCTGGATTCGGTGAAGCTGATGCTGATCTCGCGATCACTGAGCTCCCTGCCAGGAGTTCAGGACGCCGTGGCGATCCTGGCCACACAGGAAAACCGCGGCATCTTAAAAGCCACCGATATGCTGGTGGATGAGGTGCTCCACGCAGCCGAAACGGATATTGTCGTGGTGGTCAAGGCCAGGGACGATGATAGCGCCTTAGCCGCTATCCAGGAGGCCAGCAAGACCATCTCGGACCCAAGCCCCACAAATGGCTCCAGGGTCCGGCTTGCCCTGGGGATGGACGAGGCCCTTAAACAAGGGAGCGACCTCTGCCTGATCTCGATCGCGGGACGCTATGCCGCCCGGGAAGCTCGCAAAGCACTCCAGGCCGGCCTCCATGTGATGATTTTCTCTGATAACGTGAGCCTGGAGGACGAGCTCAGCCTCAAGCGGCTGGCCCTCTCCAAAGGTCTCCTGATGATGGGCCCCGATTGTGGAACGGCCATCATCAACGGAGTCCCGCTGGCCTTTGCCAATGCCGTTCCCAAAGGCGGGATCGGGATAGTTTCCGCATCCGGAACGGGCTTGCAGGAGATCAGCGCTGGGATCGCCAACCGGGGCATGGGGATCACTCAGGCCTTTGGGACCGGTGGCAGAGACGGCAAGGAGGCCATCGGAGGCCTGATGCTGAAAGCCTGCCTCAAATATCTGATCGCCGACCCGGCCACCCAGGTGATCGTCCTCATCGCCAAGACCCCTCACCCAGAGGTCCGCAAAGAGCTCTGGGAACTGATTGGCGGCACTTCCAAACCGGTGATCGTCAACTTTATGGACCACATCGAGCATCCTCACCTCGATAACCTCCACTATGCCGTTTCCCTGCAGACCTGCGCCCATCTGGCCTGTTTCCATTACGCCCGCCTCCATGGCCTCAAATATCAGGAAACCCATGAGGCGCTTCCCCTTCATCCCACTATTCAAAGTGATAAAAGACGCTGGCTGAGAGGACTTTACAGCGGCGGGACCCTCTGCGCGGAAGCCCGTCTGATCTATAAACACGAGCTGGGCGGCGAGCCCTACAGCAACATCACAAACCGGGCGGACAGACAGCTCAAAGACCCCTGGCGCTCTATCGAGGACAGCCTCATAGACCTCGGTTCGGATGAATACACCGTGGGACGTCCCCACCCCATGATCGATCTCAGCCTGCGCATCAAACGCCTGGCCGCCGAAGCCAGCGATCCCGAAGTGGCCGTCATCCTCCTCGACGTGGTGCTGGGCTATGGCGCGCATCCCGATCCCGCCTCAGAACTGGCTCCCGTTATAGCTGGCATCGATCGGGATATCCTCATCGTCTGCAGCGTCTTAGGCACGGCCGGCGACCCTCAGGACCGGGCTTCTCAGATGTCCATGCTTCGGGAAGCGGGTGCCGTGGTCTTCAGTTCCCATCACGCCGCGGCCGATTATGCCATTCAAGCTATCAAAGCCATAAGGGGGATTTCATGAGCTTATTCAAACTGCCGGACGGCAAGCCCCGCGTCCTCAACCTCGGTCTGGAAGCCTTTGCGATAGACTTGGAAAGCCAGGGAGTGGAAGTCACCCGCGTGAGCTGGAAACCACCCATGGAACTGGCCCCCGGAGCCCTTGACAAGCTGCTCGCGGCCCGGGAAACGATCGATGCAGCCAATGCCAAAGCCCTCGAAATCATCCAGAATGGCAAACCGCTGCTGGTGGGCATGGGCATCGCCAGAGAATTGATCCCAGGTATGCACGACGACCTTATCCTCCATGCCGGACCTCCCATCACCTGGGACAGGATGTGCGGTCCCATGCGGGGTGCCGTGATCGGGGCCCTCATCTATGAAGGCCGCGCCAAAACGGCTTCCGAAGCGGAAGCGCTGGCCTCCTCGGGACGGATCAGCTACGCGCCCTGTCATGAACATTCTGCCGTGGGTCCCATGGCAGGAATCATCAGCGCCTCCATGCCCGTCTTCGTGATCAAAAACGAGCGCTACGGCAACCTGGCCTACGCCACCCAGAATGAGGGTTTGGGCAAGGTATTGCGCTATGGAGCTTTCTCTGCCGAGGTGATCGAGCGGCTCAAGTGGATGGAAAGCGTGCTCTATCCCACTCTCAAACGCGCTGTCGAGCATCTGGGCCAGATCGATCTGATGAGCCTCATCGCCCAGGCCCTCCACATGGGGGACGAGGTCCACAACCGCAACCGGGCCGGTACTTCTCTGCTGATCCGTCAGCTCGCTCCCGCGCTGTTGAAAACCATGACCAACGTGGAAAACACCGCCCGGGTGCTGGACTTTATCAACGGCAACGATCACTTCTTCCTCAATCTCTCCATGCCGGCCGCCAAGTGCATCCTTGATCCCGCCATGAATATCCCAAATAGCTCTGTCTGCGTCACCATGGCCCGCAACGGCACCGATTTTGGCATCCGGGTGAGCGGGCTGGGAACCAGCTGGTTCACAGGTCCGGCTTTGGTGCCTGACGCCCTTTACTTTCCTGGATATACAAAAGCGGACGCCAATCCGGATATTGGAGACAGCGCCATCACCGAAACGGGAGGCTGGGGAGGTTTTGCCATTGCCGCGGCCCCCGCGATCGTGCAATTTGTTGGCGGAACCGCTGCTGATGCCTTATCTTATACTAACACCATGTATGAGATCTGCGCTGGCGAGAGCACCCGTTACCAGATCCCGGCCCTGGATTTCAGAGGCACCCCATTGGGGATAGACGTTCTCAAAGTGGTGCTCAAAAACATCACTCCCTTCATCGATACCGGCGTGGCCCACAAGGACCCTGGCGTCGGACAGGTGGGGGCGGGAGTGGTCCAGGCCCCTCCCGAACCGTTCATGCGGGCCTGCGAGGCCTTCGCCGATCTTATGGACCGGCAAAGGTCCTCGTTTGCCTCCTCTACTGAGACATAACTAAAAGAATATTAAGGAGATACAAACCATGCAGATGGATCAGTTTCTGGACTTCATGCAAGGCCTGAAGATGTATGACCTCACTCAGCGCCTCAGCAT
>JAGOIY010000114.1 GCA_017995405.1 Candidatus Cloacimonadota bacterium | reverse complement strand
ATCACTCAAACCTGCCAGCCTCAAAAAACCGCTCGATAGCTGGAATGCCAGCTTGTTTGGCCTCTGTCAGGGTCCCGTGAAACAACATCGCGCCCGCCTCCAAAAAGATCACCCGGTCCGCCACCCGATGAATCGAGGCCAGCTCGTGGGTCACCATCACGATGCTCATGTTGAGTTGCTGCTTGAGGTCCAGGATCAGATCATCCAGAGCGGCCGATGTGAGGGGGTCCAGGCCAGCTGAAGGTTCGTCGCAAAAGAGCACGCGGGGGTCCATCACCATCGCTCTGGCCAGACCGGCCCGTTTCTTCATCCCTCCCGATAGTTCCGACGGCAGCATGTGGATGGCGTGCGACAGGCCTACGAGGCGCAGTTTCACTCTGATGATCCTTTCGATCACTCTGCGGCTGAGCTTGGTGTGCTGTTCCAGCGGGATAGCCACGTTATCGAGGACTGAAATGGAGTTGAGCAGCGCGCCGTTTTGAAAGAGCATGCCCACTTGCCTGAGCACCTGGTTGAAGCTGGGTTCGTCCATTTTCAAGACTTCCTGTCCCCAAAACTTCACACTGCCCCGATAGGGTTCCTGCAGCCTCAGGATGTTTTTGAGCAGCGTGGTTTTGCCGCATCCGCTGCCGCCCAGGATCACTGTCACTTCACCCGGCCAGATATCCACATCGATATCTTTCAGGATCACCCGGTCAGCGTATCTGGCTTCCAGGCCCCGCACACTGATGATAGGTTCGATCTTGTTCATAAGACTATGCCAGGTAAAACAGGCTGAAGATGGCATCCGCGATCACGACCGCGAAGATTGCCGCTACCACAGAAGCTGTGGTGGCTTTACCGACACCCTCTGCTCCACCTTTGACCCGAAAACCGTAATAAGCGCCGATCACCACGATCAGCCAGGCGAAGACGATGCTCTTGCCCAGAGAGATCAGGATATCTTTGAGTGCGATGATCTCGATACTGCGGCTGACAAACATCGTCAAGCTCAGATCCAGCATGCTCATCCCGATGATCAGACCTCCCAGCTCTCCCACTATGATGGCAAACACCACCAGCAGCGGCATCACGACCGTGATAGCGTGAAACTTGGGGACCACCACATAGCGGAGCGGATTGATCGCCATCATCCGGAGGGCGTCGATCTCCTCAGAGACCTGCATAGTGGCGATTTCTGAGGCAATGGCGGAACCACTGCGCCCGGCCACGATAATGGCTGTGATCAAAGGCCCCATCTCTCTCACCAGCGTGACGGCCAGCAGATCAGGTAAAAACACATTACCGCCGTAAATCTTTAGCTGCGCGGCAGACTGGAGTGACAGGATGAAGCCGATGATAAAAGACAGCAGACAGACCACCGGCAGAGCGTTGTAGCCCAAAAGCACTCCCTGGGCCGTGAAACTGCCTTTGCGCTGGCCTTTTTTATCGAACAAGCCGGCTAAAGACCACCAGGCCAGTTCACTGCAGAGCACAAACGCCTCTTTAAAGCCCGCCAGACCTTGCAGGATAGATTCTCCCAGACTTTCGAAGGGACCGGGCGAAACTGGTTTGGTAACTGGCTGATCGCTGTCTTTGAAAGTCTGCCTCACTTGCTCCACATCAGGGGTTGAGGGAATTATCTTCAGCTCCGGTACCCTTGCTTTGAGCTCCAGGATCAGCTCCTCCAGTCCAGCCACGCCAGCGCTGTCCAGATATTCCAGCCCGCTGAGGTCTAAAGCGCGCGGCTGCTTGCCTTTGAGGATGTCCCTGGCCTCTATCAGAAAAGCCGGCACATCGTCTCTGGTAACCCTGCCCGTGAGTGCCAGCGCGGATGATTCGAGCTGCAGTTTATACATCAATAGAAGATCGCCAGCCTGAGAAAGGAAGTGTAGTTGTAGACTACCCAGTCTTTGCGGGCTTTATCGTATTCCACATTCAAGCTGATATCCATGGAGAGATTGCGGTAAAGCTTGATATTGAAGCGGGTTTCACTGTCAAAACGGGGTTCCTGGTCGTTGGTCATGGGAAACAGCACATCGATGCTGGAGTTGATGGTGAGAAAGTTCAGGAGGCTGATGGCCGATACCACCAAAGTGCTTTCTATCCCGGAATCATAGTTGGAACAGGCCTCTGTATATACATCATAGCGCAGAGTATCTCCAGGCACCTGACTTGGCACACCTGTATAAAGCGAAGAAAAGGAGCGTTTGTTGATATCCTGTTGCCATCCATAGCCGCCCCTGATGCTGGCTGAGAATCTGGGACTCAGCACCCAGCGATAGGTGATCCCCAGTCCCTCTTTCAGCCTGAGCGGGAACAGGGCGATCTTGGTGCGCACCTGGTCCTGCTCTGGCGCGCGCCAGAGTGTGTCTCCCCTGGCGCAGGTCAGAATGATGTTTCTGGGCTCCTGATAGTGAAGAATCTCGTCAAAGAAATGGGTGTTCACATCCGCCCTGCCGTAGAATGAGAAGTTGCGGAGGAATTTTACTTCCCGCAGAGGAGTGTAGAGCACCACATTCTTGAGAGAATAGGTGTCTGGATTGACGCGCAAATCGGTATTGGTGACGAGCCTCAATCCCAGGCTGTAAAGGCTGCGGGCGGTGAAACGCATAGACCGGTATTGGTAGTCCAGAACATTGTCGGTTCGTCCCACCAGAGACACATCGTAGCTGGGATCGTCCTCTGAGATGTCGTTGCTGGCGGTGATATTGAAATCCAGGGTAAGCGTCCCCTTATGGAGCCTGCTTTTACCTAATACGGCATCTTTGTTGCCCAGCAAGCCCGCACCCAGCATATAGTTACGGTCTCCAGTGGGATCCACGATCACGGTGAGCAGTTTGGAATCCCCCTTGGCGATCGTAACGGTGGTAAAATCCTTCAGATCGTCCCAGGGACCGCTGCCGATCTTGAACATATAGGTTCCCGGGGGAAGCAGCCATACCTTCTCTTTCTGTCCAAAGTCCTCATCTCCAAGGCTGGTGTCCGATCCATAGTAGTAATAATCATACGCGTCCGGCTTTTTTCTCCACAGGTTGTAGCCCAGCCTCACTTTGCTCTGCGACTGGTCCATGATCAGCACCAGCAATTCACCCCACTGGCCCTGAACGGTGGTGCGGCGTTTGGGGTCCACCTGAACGTTGACAGGGTAATCTTCCTTTTCTCCCAGAAGCAGCTTATACTTCCCGGGCCTGACGGTTTCTGGCACGCCGATGATCCCCTGCCTTTTTATCGGGACTTCCTCACCTATCTCAAGGTAGCTGTAATGAATTTCCGCGTCGGTCTCAGAGCTGAGCAGCACCAGCAACTCGCCGTCGGAGATCTGTGAATTCATAATCTCAGACTGAGTCCCCACAAACTGCTCCAGCGGGTCTTCCGAGGATTTGGACAAAACCGGCAGCAGTGGTTTGCCCTCCATAAAGAGACGGCACTGGGCCACAAAAAAGTCCGTGGCTTCCATCAGCATCTCGTTGTAGGTTTCCACCAGATGCACGGGTTCCGCGGAGATCAAAGGCTTGTAGGAATCATGCAGATAGGGAACCAGCACTCTTTGCGAGGCGGCGTCCCGCAGCTTGAATTCCATCCTGAGATAAGCCCTGGGATTATCTGACATCACCTTTTCGATGTTGAGCAGATTGGTTTCCAGATAGTAGTTGGGGGAAATATCACCCGTGGAACGCTCTACCTGGCGAAAGAGGTTGTAGGCCTTCAGACGCTGCACGAGGAGATTGGGAATGGCGTCCGTCAGACGGTTTGCCCACAGGTCTCCGGGCAGATAGGAAACCTTGGAAAAGTTTTCTTTGACCACCAGTTGGTTGCGGCTGTAGGTGCGATTCACTTCCGTGTCGAAGACCTCACAGGTCTTTGGAAAGGGCTCACTGAGCAGCAGGATGGGGTTTTCGGTGGCTTTTTTATAATCGAGGATATAGTAATTGGTGGTCAGTCTGTCCACCTTTGACAAACATCCGCTCAGCGTCAAAGCCAGGCCCGTCAGCAACGCGATGTAGATGATGAGTTTAAACTTCATGACAAACCTCACTTTTTTAAAACAGAGGAACAGAGAATTGAGAATTGACAATTGACAATTGAACAGCTCTCGCCATTGGAGCCGTAAAAGTCCTCGTTTGCGGAGGCCAGTAACGTCGAATGCCAATTCGGTGCGTGATCATAACGCATACCGCGTAACGCGTAACGCATATCATCAGTTCCCCCGAATGATGGTGGAGGGTTGTTCCGCGATCTGGCGCGAGAATTCATTCAGATTGACACTGGCCTCTCTGAGGGATTCAAGGGTCTCATTGATGTTGGCGCGATTTCTCAGGAGAGTGCGATCTATCGTGGCAATCGCGGTGGAGGCACGATTCAGCGTGGTCGTGAGTTCCACAACCAGATCCTTGAGATTGGCCTGAGAGAGTTGCCCCGAGAGCACGTTGAGGTTTGTGATTATGCTGGCCAGCTCGGGAGATTCCATAATGCCGTTCACTCTCAAGAGGGAGCGGTTAATCTGAGCGCTCAGCTCTGCGATCTGGCGCGTGGTGTTCAGGATCATCTGGTTGCTGTTGGAGCCCACTTCGTTGAGCTGAATCCTGGTATCGGCCAGCAGCTGATTGGCGCTGGCGCTGATCTCATTGATGCTCCTGTCCAGACTGCCGCTCACCAGATCAAGCTCGCTGCTGAGCTGCGTGACCAGTCTTTCGATGCTGGCCTTGGTGGTGTAGCCCAGGCTGTCAAGATTGGAGGTGGTGGATTTGGTGATCGCGTTCAGGCTGCTGGAAGTGGAGAGTGTCAGGGCACGTAAACTTCCAGTAGTGGCCATAGAGATCGAATCGAGCGATCCCGTGGCGGAGCGGGTCAAAAGGTCCAGTTTGCTTGATACATCGTCACTCATTCTGCTCATAACCCGGTTGACGTTGTCTGTCACCCCGGAGATACTGGTGGTGGCGCTGTCTGTGAGGCGGGTCAGATTGCTCTGAGTGGATTCTGACAGATCTGAGATCCCGGTGGTGGCGCTGTCCGTGAGACGGGTCAGATTGCTCTGGGTGGATTGTGAAAGCTCTGAAATGCTGCCTGAACTGGTCTGAGTCAGCTGATTGACATTATCCACGAAAGTGTCTGTGATACGTGAGATTGAGTCGTTGAGCCCGTCGGTCAGGCGGGCAGTATTTGTGGCCACCTGGTTCAAAGAAATCATTGTGGTACTCAGGTTTGCCCGGGTGTCGTTGAGCAGCAAGCTGGTCTGGGAAAGAATATCCGCGATGTTGCGGCGGTTTTCCTCATCGGTGAGGCTGCCGATATTAGCGGCGATGATATCAATCTTATCCGCAATCGAGAGCGCCCGGTCACTGATGTCATCGATCATGCTGGAGCCGGTCTTGATAAAGCTTTTCGGTTTCAACCGCGCCGCCTGGTTGGTCCCCCCCGATAGCTCAACCGCCTTGATCCCAGTAATGCCCATATATGCCAGCGTGGCTTGGGTATCAACCTTGATGGGGGTACCGCGGTCCACGCTGATCGTGATGATCACCTTCGTCACGTCCTTGGGATCGATCTTGATATTCTCCACCCGGCCAACTTTAATGCCACTGTAGTTGACGGTCCCGCCTACTTGCAGGCCGCTCACCGAGTAGTTCTCAAAACTGATGTAATAAGTGTCCTTCTTATCCACCAGACGGTTTCCCACAATGGCGATCAGGATCATCAACAGGAGCAGGGAACCTACCATAATAAAGGCCCCAAGCCTGATTTTTTGCGCGCGTGAAAGCATTATCCATCACCTCGTATCATTCGTGTTTCCAGCAATTCTCTTATTTCCCGCA
>JAGOIY010000113.1 GCA_017995405.1 Candidatus Cloacimonadota bacterium | reverse complement strand
CCCATCCCGGTAAGCTCGCGGCATCGTCGTCCGCAACTGATCTTCCCTATAGAACAGCTGGTACCCGTTCCGGCATAGTGCGCCAAAAAGCGCTTCAGAACAGCGTTCAAGCGTTTAAGAAAGCCTTTACAGAGGCTGAAACAACCTTCAAAGAGAAACCCACCGGACCCGTTACCACTTTCCAATTGACAAAACCGGACTCGTTTCCGGTCAGTATTATCCACCCCAGCTTTCAAACCATGGAGTAAGAACACCATGTCATCATTTCGTTTCGTTTTACAATATATGAAAGGCCAGCGTTTGCCATATTTGCTGGCCATGCTCTGCGTGATCGGTGCCGCCATCATGGGCATCGTCAATCCGCTCATAATCCGCTACACGGTGGATACCGTGCTGGGCGGCAAAGCCAGCGCCTTTCCCTTTGGGATCGGAGAACTTATGGACCAGTGGAACCTGGCCCAGGTCACGCGTTCCCATCTCTGGCTGGCCGCTCTGGCAGTGATCCTCGTGAGCCTGGGTGCCCACAGCCTCACCTTTCTGAGGGGAAGGCTGAGCGCCAAAGTGTCCGAGCAGTTTGCCCGCAGACTGCGCGACGGCCTCTACGATCACATCCAGAGGCTGCCATACGCCTGGCACAGTAAGGTGCAGACGGGAGACATTATCCAGCGCTGCACCTCTGACGTGGACACGGTGCGCCGGTTTATCGGTCTTCAACTGGTGCAGCTGGGCCGCGGTATCTTTATCGTGTTGCTGGTGCTGCCTGTGATGATCTCCATGAGCCCTCGCATGACGCTCATTTCCACAGCCGTGGTGCCGGTGATCTTTGTGTATGCCTACCTCTTTTTCAAGCAGGTGCGCAAGCGCTTTCAGGAAGCGGATGAATCCGAAGGCTATCTCACTACCGTGCTGGAGGAATCGCTCAACGGCATCAGAGTGGTGAGGGCCTTTGCCAGAGAGGATTATGAGGTTAAGCGCTTCAACGGCGCGGCGGACGACTATCGCCACAAATGCCGCAAGCTGATCACCGTCCTGGCCTGGTATTGGGCCTCTTCAGACGCGCTCTGTTTGGGCCAGATAGCTGCCATCACAGTGTTTGGCATCGGCTGGGTGATCGACGGTCAGATCAGCCTCGGAACCCTCCTGGCTTTCAGCACCTACATCAACATGCTGCTCTGGCCGATCCGCGAGATGGGACGCATCCTCACCGATATGGGCCGCGCCCAGGTTTCGGTGGGACGCCTCAGAGAGATCATGGAAACGCCTGTGGAAGAGATGGATGCGCCGATCAGGATCGGGAAGGGAAAGAGGATCAAAGGCGAGATCGAGTTCAAGGACCTCGGCTTTGGCTATGATCCCGATCACAAGATACTGAAAGGCATAGACCTGCACATCCGGCCCGGGGAGACGATCGCCATCCTGGGTGCCACGGGAAGCGGAAAATCCACCCTCACCAACCTGATCCCGCGTCTCTTTGACGGCTATGAGGGACAGGTGCTGATCGACGGCAAGCCTCTGCAAAGCTATCACCGCCAGGACCTTAGACGCCAGATCGGGATCGTGTTGCAGGAGCCCTTTCTCTACAGCAGATCGCTGGCCGACAATATCGGCATCGCCTTGCCTGGTGTGAGCAGAGATAGAATTGAAGCGGTAGCTGATGAGGCCGCTCTCAGAGAATCGGTCCTGGAATTTGACCAGGGCTTCGACACCGTGATCGGCGAGCGCGGCATCACCCTCTCCGGAGGTCAGAGACAGCGCTGCGCCATCGCCAGGGCTTTGATCCACGACCCCGCCATCCTGATATTGGACGATGCCCTCAGCGCGGTGGATTCCGAGACGGAACAGCTCATCCAGCGCAGTTTGTTGGAGCGCAAAGGACGCAGCACCACCATTATCATCACGCACCGGCTCACAGGTGTTTCGCTGGCGGACCGGATCGTGGTGCTGGAGCATGGCAGGGTAGTCCAGACCGGCCCACACCATCAACTTATCAACGAACCCGGCGTCTATCGCCGCATCTGGAACATCCAGCACAAGCTGGAACGTGAAGCAAGCTAACAGGATATTATTATGGAAGCATATAAAGAACAGGAATTCAAAGGCAAGTTTGACCTGACCCTGTGGATCAGCTTGATCAAACAGGCCCTGCCTCAGCGTAAACGCATGGCCGTATTGGCTTTGGTGATGATCATGAACGCTCTGGTGGACACCATCTTTCCGCTCATGACCCGCTACGCCATTGATAAGATGATCATCCCAAAAAACATAGCCGGGATCAGCACTTTCGGCTTCATGTATGCCGGACTGGTGCTCTTCCAGTTTCTGATGGTCTATCTGCTCATCGACATTGCCGGCCGGGTGGAAACCGGGATGAACTACGACCTCCGCAAGAACTGCTATAAAAAGCTGCAGAGCATGAGCTTCAGCTATTACGACCGCACCCCCACGGGATGGATCGTGGCCAGGCTGTCTTCAGATATATCGCGTCTGGGAGATGTGGTGGCCTGGGGCATTGTGGATCTCGTCTGGGGAGTGGCGATGCTGATCTTCACGATGGGCGTGGTGCTGAGCCTTTCCTGGCAGCTGGCCCTCATCATGCTGGCCTTGCTACCGCTCATCACCTGGATCGCCATCCGCTTTCAGATCAGCATGTTCCGCAGCTACCGCAAGGTGCGCAAGCTCAATTCGATGATCACCTCCAGCTTTGGCGAAGGCATCCACGGTGCCAAGACCACCAAGACGCTGGTGCGCGAAAGTGCCAATCTGGATGAGTTTATGACTCTGAACCAGGATATGTATCATCACAGCGTCAAAGCCGCCACGGCTTCAGCGCTTTTCATGCCGCTGATCCTGATGGTGAGCAGCGTGGGCACCGGTCTCATCCTCTGGAGAGGTGGGGCCAGCGTGCTGGCCGGAGCGATCGGTTTCGGCACCCTGGTGGCCTTCATCAACTATACGATGCAGCTCTTTGAGCCCATCTCAAACGTGGCGCGCCTCTTTGCCGAGCTCCAAAACGCTCAGGCCGCCGCGGAACGAGTCTTTTCCCTGCTGGAGCTCAATCCTGAGATCGTGGACAGCGTGCCCTTCACTCCGGATTGGCAGGCCCGCCGCATGCAAGGTCATATCAGATTGGAAGATATGAGCTTTTCCTATAAGGAAAACAAGCCCGTGTTCCAGAGCTTCGATCTGGAGATCGCGCCCGGTGAGTCCATCGCACTCGTGGGTGAGACGGGAACCGGCAAAACCACCCTGGTCAACCTCATCTGCCGTTTCTACGAGCCCACCGGAGGCCGCATCCTGATCGACGGCATGGACTATAAAGAGCTGCCGCTCAAGTGGCTGCATTCCCAGCTCGGTTACGTCCAGCAGGTGCCGCACCTCTTTCAGGGCAGCGTGATGGAAAACATCCGTTACGGTCGTCTGGACGCCACGGACGCGGAAGTGATGGAAGCCGCCAGGGTGGTGAACGCCGATGAGTTTATCCAAAACCTACCGGAAACCTACAACTACAAGGTGGGCGAGAGCGGAAACCTGCTCTCCACCGGCCAGAAACAGCTCATCGCCTTCGCCAGAGTGGTGCTGGCCGATCCTGCACTGCTAATCCTGGACGAGGCCACCGCCTCCATCGATACCGAGACGGAACAGCTTGTGCAGGAAGCCATTAACAAGGTGCTCAAAGGCCGCACCGGCATCATCGTGGCCCACCGCCTTTCCACCATCCGCAAGGTGGACCGCATCCTGCTGCTGCATCGTGGCAAGATCCTGGAAATGGGCAACCACAAAGAGCTCATGAAACAGGGCGGCCGCTATCACCAGCTCTATCTGAACCAGTTCATGAGCGAGGTGACGGAGCATGAACTCAGGAAGGAAGCGTGAGGAAGTGAGAGCTACGCTGTGACACGCTAGCAGCTTGCCTGTTCCGCAGGCGAACCCTGGCATATACCAGATCGGGACCACCTCCCATAAATGCGAGGTGGTCCCGATATGCTTTGGCTGAGATCTGAGTCTGCTATTCAGTGCCGGGTGCCGGAGCAGCCTGTGAAGCGGGCTCCAGGCTGTCGTTGCGCAGGCTGATGAGGCTGATCTCTTTATCTTCGGTTTTGAGGTATTTCACGCTGAGCAGATCCCCGGCTTTGGTGAGCGGCAGATAGTTTGAGAGGTCGGAGCTGCCGATGAAGACCATTCCCGGAGCTTCGGTAAAGCTGAGGAAATAGTAGGTCTTCCCTTCCTTGATATCAATGCCGATCCTGCTGACCGTGCCGGTGAGGCTGGCCTCTTCAGCGGCTTTTTGGGCCAGGTTTCCCACCCGGCTGCTGGACAGGGCCATCTGATAATCGTCCCGGGCGGCTTTGATGGTTTCACCCACGCCCACCACGCTGTAGTCCTTCACGGAGACGAAGGCGAATTGTTTCACCAGTCCCGCTCCGTCCTTGAGGGGCAAAAAATAGGTGGCCAGGCCATTGAGGTTGACGAGGATAGGGAAGGTGGCCTGATACTTGTAGTTTTGCACCTTGCCTTCGGCGGAACGCATGGCGGCATATTCCGTGGCGCCGCTCATCTTATAGAGATGGGTGCGTTTGGTGCGGGTGTCCGAAAGCACAAAGCCCACCATGCCTTCATCGGCACCCACGCTGGACATTCCGGAATAGACATAGCTGCGGTCGTCGGTGCCATAGACGATGTTGTAGCCGGCCGTCACCATCAGCATGTTGCGCTTGCTGAACAGGGTGTTCCAAAAGCCGCGCACGTATTTGCCCCACCAATCCAACTGAGTGAGGATAAACTCCGCGGGCTGGATGCGATCCACCCAGGCTGGAACTTTCTCGTCTGAAAAACCGTCCGCGGTCTTGATAAGCGGATATTCAGATATCTTGCCGGTTTCGGCATGAATGGTGAGCAGCTTGACAGGATTAGGGGCCCGGACTCCCACCTCGTGGGTGAAGAGGGTGATCGTCCAATGGGGCTGGCCCTGGTCGTCCAGCTCAAAAGTATAGCCGCCGATGCCATAGCCCATGTAGCCATGCAGATAGATGTGACGGCGCAGGTCCTGGTTGAAATAGGCGTTGGGCTGATATTTGACGCGCACCGGCTGGCCTTGCACCTGACGCACAAACTCCACGTCGCGGGGATTGATGGCTGACACCTTGATGTAGGCAGGGGTTCCCTCTGCCGTGTTGGCCAGCCACTTAAAGAAACCGCTGTGCAGGAGAGGAATCACCCAATAGAGCTTGCCATCCACCATCTGACGGGTCGGACGGCCCAGAGTGACCCTGCTGCCGAGGGCAAAGTCTTCGCCCAGAGTCTTTTCCGCCAAGGCCGCGGCGTAATTGGAATCCACCGTGGGAATCTGGTCCAGCCGGACAGGTGAAACCAACTTGGAAAACTCTGTCTGGTTCACCTTTCCAATCACGTTGCGATAGTCCTTGGCCCTGAAGATGGATGCCGAGACTAGCAAGGCGATTAGCACCCACAAGGCCAGAAAGGCGTAAACATACTTTATATACTTGTTTAGCAGAGTGGTAAAGAAGAGAGGAAGCACCGCGATCGCGATGGCCGGAATCCAATCCAAAAAGACGGGATTGAGCACCGGTATCCAGAAATAGAGGATAAAGAGGATGAGAAACACACACATGGCGATGGCGCTGACCAATTTGGGCTTTGGCAGGTTCATTTTGATCTCGGCGCGCGGGGTCTTGGGGTTTATTAGCATCATTATACTCCTCGGGAGTGAATTTTGTGACATGATCCTGAGCGGTCAAATTCTGGCAAGCAGAATCGCTTTGGCCAAAAAGGGATGTCCGCTGCGGT
>JAGOIY010000010.1 GCA_017995405.1 Candidatus Cloacimonadota bacterium | reverse complement strand
GCCGGGTGGACAGCGGTCGTGATGCCGTGGCCTTTGCCATGTATCCCACCTCCATGGACGAGCTGATCGGGATTGCCGACGCCGGTGAGATCATGCCCCCCAAATCCACCTGGTTCGAGCCCAAACTCCGCTCGGGGCTGTTCATTCATCCCCTTAAGTGAAAACCTACTACCTCGAAAGTCTCGGCTGCGCCAAAAATACTGTGGACAGCGAGGTCTTTGCCAGAATCCTTGAAGATGCCGGATTGGCCCCTTCGGAAACACCCGAAGGGGCCGATCTGGTGCTGGTGAATACCTGCGCCTTTCTGAGAGAATCTCTGGCCGAGGTAGACAACGTGCTCAGCGAACTGGCTGAATATAAGAAAGATAACAGCATCAAGCAGCTCTGGGTGACCGGTTGCCTGATGAACCGCGCCGCGGAGGAGTTTCAGGAGCTGTTTCCGGAAGTGGATGCCTGGATAGGTCTTAAAGACTTTGACGGCATGGCGGCCCTCCTCAAGACCAGATACTCCGGTTCAGGCAGCAGACTGGACCTCCAGGCAGGCTGCCATGCCTACCTTAGGATCAGCGACGGCTGCTCCAATCACTGCAGCTACTGCACCATCCCATCCATCCGGGGAGAGCATCACAGCGTTCCTATCGAGGCCCTGATATCCGAAGCTCAGGCCCTGGCATCAGAGCCATCCAGGATTGTCAAAGAGCTGGTTGTGATCGCCCAGGACACCTGTTCCTACGGCCTGGACATCTATGGCCGCAAAGCCTTACCGGAGCTGCTGGAACGTCTGCACGAGATTGACGGCGTCGAATGGATCAGAGTGATGTATATGCATCCCGATCACTTTGAGACCTCCTGGCTGCCGCTCTGGAATAAGCTTCCCAAGCTGCTGCCCTACTTCGAGATACCCATCCAGCACTGCTGCGATGACATCCTCAAAGCCATGGGACGCCACAAAGGCGAAGCAGAACTCAGGCAGCTTTTTGCAGACATAAGAGCTGCCCTGCCTGAAGCCGTGCTGCGCACCACCCTCATTTCTGGCTTCCCTGGAGAGACCAAAGCCCATCATGACAGGCTGAAAAGCTTTGTCAAAGACGTCCGCTTCATGTATATGGGCAACTTTGTTTTCTCACCCGAAGAGGGTACTCCAGCCGAGTTATTGGACTGCCAGGTAAGCGATTCCGTGGCTGAAAAGCGCCGCGTCCAGCTTCTCAATCTTCAGAACAAGATCAACCTCCAGCTCATGAAAAGCCTGCTTGAAACAAAGGTTGACGTGCTGGTGGAAAACGAAGCAATCGACGATGAGTTCTCTGCCTCCGGAAGAACCTGGTTTCAGGCACCTGAGGTGGACGGCATGATCTGGATCGAGGGCTCAAATCCCACTCCTGGACAGATAATCAAAGTAAACATTGATAGCGCCATCGGCTACGAACTCTTTGGCGCCCAAGAGGATAAATAGCATCATGAGCAAGATAGCACTCACCGGCATCAAACCCACGGGAATACCCCATCTGGGCAATTATCTGGGCGCCATCAAACCCGCCCTGCAGCTTTCCGAGACTTGCGAAGCGCGTTATTTCATAGCGGATTACCACGCCCTCAATTCCACCAAGGACGCGAACTCCATCCGTCAGATGACCCTCGAAGTGGCAGCCGCCTGGCTGGCTGCCGGACTGGATCCCAACAAGGTGCTGATCTACAAGCAATCCCTTGTACCTCAAACCTTTGAGCTACTCACGATGCTGCTGGCCTTTACTCCCAAAGGCCTGATGAACAGAGCTCACGCCTACAAGGCCATGCTGCAGTCCAATGCCGAAAACGGTAAAGATCCGGACGATGGCGTCAACATGGGCCTCTTTACCTATCCCGTTCTCATGGCGGCAGATATCCTGCTCTTCGACACAGATTTTGTGCCGGTGGGCAAAGACCAGTTTCAGCATGTGGAAATGGCTGTCGATATCGCCCAAAGCTTTAACTATGTCTATGGGCAGGAATGTTTTAAACTGCCAGAACCGATGACCACCCCCACTTCTCATACCTTGCCTGGTCTTGACGGCCGCAAGATGAGCAAGAGCTACGACAACACCATACCGCTTTTCTGCCCTGAAAAACAGCTCCGCAAGCTGGTGATGCGCGTCATTACCAACTCCCAGAGTGTGGAAGAACCCAAAGACCCGGAGACCTGCACGATCTTCAACATCTATCGCAATTTCGCTACCGATCAACAGATCGAAGCCCTGCGCCAGAGATATCTGGCCGGTGGGATGGGATGGGGCCATGCCAAACAGGAGCTCTTTGAAGTGATGAACGCTGCCTTGAGCCCCATGCGGACCCGATATGACGAGCTGATGGCCAATCCCCAAACAATCACCAGCATCCTGGAAGAGGGGTCTGCCAAAGCCAGAATACTGGCCCAGAAGAAGATAGGCTATCTGAGAAGCGTGATTGGAATGGATTAAGTGAGATCTGGCGCAGGGGTCTGCATGCGAGGCCGAGCCTTGCAGTGAGTCTATGCTGTCTGGATTCCCCCTCCGGGAGAATGGCAGTTAGGCCTTTCATGTAAAAGTCAGTGTTTATCTATATGCCGCTCTTATGGATAACCCCTTATCTAGCAACTACAATTCTTTCAATACACCCCATTTTCACACAGTCTCCTTAGCGGGATTGACAATGTGAGACTGTTGCACGTAACCGGATCATTGGCTTCAGAGCTTGTGAAAAATACCACCTTGGCCGTCTTGGAGTTCAAAGCTCCTAAATGGATTATACGTTTATCTCTATACCTGACGGGGCTTTGGACTTCAAGCAGTGCTTCGGAGCGGGGGTATTCCTTCGGTGTACTGGTTGAAGTCCAAGCGGCCCGCAAACTCGCTGCCATATATACTCTTATCGTGGCCGCTTGAACTCCAACGGGGCTATGTCAGTCTCAGGTTTCGCGAGTTTTCGCACAAGCTCTGAAGCCAGTGATACCATTATTCATCAGTCATATTGTTCTCATCTCATACACGTATCCCTTACACCTCCCATGCCAAGGCATAGGAGAGGTAAAGGTGATGTAAAGGTGATGTAAAGGAGGCTAAGGGGAATGAATTGTAAAACCGTTTTTTAACAGAATAAAGGCCGCATGACATCACGGCTGGCATGAGCATCAAACGGCCAATAAGATTTTGTGTCTTAGATGTTTACAGCCTGAAGGTGAGAAATAACTCAGGCTGACAGATGGGTAGATATGCCTAGTTGAGCGTCAGCTTTCCGCTCTTTTTACCACCCTTGTTGCAGTCTGTGATCACTTCGATCACGTCGCCTTTCCTGAGGCCGGGGATGCGATAAATGGCCAATCCGCCGGCGGATTTTTCCTGCAAGGAATAGACCTGGCTGATGATGGTCTTGTTGTTGATCTTGAGCGTGAGGGTCTGAATATAATGATCGGAGGCGGATTTGACACTGTGCTCAAAATCTACCGTTATCTGGCTGTTTCTGGCGTCGTAGCTGATGCTGACGCTGCTGGCTGGATGAGCGCTGAGGGCAGCGACAAGGATCATGGTGATGATCAAGAGGCTGAGTTTTTTCATGGTTACTCCTCTGGTGGGTGCTTAACGTTTCTTGGGGATTGAGGCTGCGTGCTCAAACATGGCTTCCATGGTGCTGAAGCGGTCAAAGAGCGCGATGGCCTGTTGAAGTTGTTTGTCCTGATCTATGGTGGCTTTATAGGCTTCGTTGTCGCCGTGGGATTTGCGGATCAGTTCGCTTCTGAGAGTGCTGCGGATGTAGGAAGCGGTGCTGTCCAGGTCCGCGGCGGTGTAGCTGATATCATTTTGACGGACGTAGGTGAGGAAGCTGCTGAAGAGGGAATCATCCACCCGGATGTCTTTTGGGATCACGTGTTCGTGCTGCACCATATAGTCCACTGCGAAGTTGAAGAAGGCGTTTTTACGGCGCAGTTCCACGGCGAAATTGGTGAGCAGGTCGCTTTCGGCTTCGATATCCGGGGTAATGCCTCCGCCGCCATAGACGACGCGTTTATTGACGGTGTAGTAGAGCAGTTCGTGGGTTTTCTTCTCTTCTTCCTGCTTTTCGGCGTCGCTCACTTCCTTGCCTTGCAGAAGCTTGTCGTTCAGCATCTTATGGATGCAGCGGCCACTCTTGATATAGTAGTAGGAAGTGGTAACCTTGATGCCGTTGCCATTGGCGAGGGGGAAGAGCTGTTGCACACTGCCTTTGCCAAAGGTGGTTTTGCCCATCACGAGACCTTTGTCCCAATCCTGCAATGAGCCCGCGAAAATCTCGGAAGCGCTGGCGGAAGCTTCATTCACCAGCACCACGATGGGATAATTACGCACCCGTGTGGCAAAACGGGTGTAGTGTTGCCGGTTGGAATTGGCGACGCGGCCCTTGGTCTCCACCACCAGTTTGTCTTTGCCGATAAACTCGTTGACTGTATCGACGGCTTGTTCCAAGAGGCCACCGGGATTGGACCTCAGGTCCAGGACCAGTCCCCGGATCCCCTCAGTTTCAAGGCTGCTCAAAGCGTCACGGAGCTCCTGGGTGGTGTTTTCGTTGAACTGGGTGATCCGGATGTAGCCCACTCCATTATCGAGCTTGAAGAAATAAGGGACGCTTTTAATCTTGATGGTTTCCCGGATGATGGTAAAATCGAGCGGTTCAGCCACACCGGGACGGGAAATCGTGATCACCACCTGGGTACCGACGTCACCGCGCATCAGTTTGATGGCTTCGTCGGTGCTCTGGCCCACGATGTTTGTGCCGTCCACCTTCACAATCCGGTCTCCGGCTGTGATTCCCATCCGGTAAGCGGGCGTACCTTCGATGGGGGAGACCACCGTGACGTAATCTCCGATCTTGTCGATCTGGATGCCCAAGCCACCAAAGGCCCCGCGGGTCGAGGTGGTAAAGTCTGAGAATTCATCCTTGGTAAAATAGCTGGTGTGGGGATCGGTGTTGCCCAGCATGCCGATGATGGCTGCTTTGATGAGCTCTTCATCGTCGAGCTCGGTCACATAATACTGTTTTACTTTCTGCAGGACCTCGGTGAAGGTGCTGAGCTGAGTGTAGATGTCTGAGCCCTTGTTTTGGGTCTGGGCAAAGGCACTGGTGGCACCCGTCAGCATGATCCCCGCCAGGATCCATACACAGACGATGGTGATGATAGCGGTCTTGTGGGTTGAATGCGTCACTATATACTCCTAAATGCGGCTAAGAACGTGGTTGAGGATCAGCGTGTGGATCGCGTTGGGATCCAGGGTGCCGTCCAAGACAATATATCTAAAAGCTTGTGATGAAGCAAGGCGCAGATATTGTTCACGCACCTTGCGGTGAAAGCCGATGGCTTCATTTTCCATGCGGTCCAACTCCCGGGATTGAATTCTGGCGAGGCCAGTCTCCACAGGAAGATCTATCAGGAAGGTGATGTCCGGTACTCTGGATCGGGTGGCAAACTTTGCCAGGGCGGCGATAAAATCCTGGTCCAGATCCCGGGCCGCGCCCTGATAGGCAATGGTGGAATCGTTGTAGCGGTCGCAGAGCACTATCTCTCCGCGTTCCAGGGCTGGAATAATCCATTGGGCTGTGTGTTGCGCGCGGCTGGCCATGTAGAGCAAGAGCTCCGTCTCAGCCTGCATTTCGGTAAAAGCTGGGTTCAAAAGAATGGCGCGGATAGCTTCGCTGATGGGGGGACCTCCCGGTTCGCGGGTTTTCAGGCAGGGAATATCCATTTGTCTCAGAACGGCTTCCAGCATCCTGACCTGGGTGCTTTTACCGCTGCCCTCGGTGCCTTCAAAAGTGATAAACAGGCCTTTCATGCTGTCAACCTTCTCAAGCTAAATAATCGTATCAGTCTGGTAACGGGCATCGTCCCGCTCCGGATTGTCGATCAGGAAATGGGCCCCGCGGCTCTCCTTTCTGGATAGCGCGCTGCGGATCACGGCAATGGCGATGATGGCCATATTGCGGGTCTCAACCACTTCCTTGCGGACGGAGTTGTGCTGATAAAAGTTGTTGACTTCGTTGTAGATGTTTTCGATTCTGGAGAGAGCGTATTTGAGCAGGCGACGGGAACGACGGATCCCCACGTAGCCGTGCATGATGGTGCCGATAATCTCACGGTTGTGCGAAATAACCACCCACTCGTTTTCGTTGAACATGTTCATCTCTTTCCAGGTGGGGATGGAGGGGAAGTTGACGCATGCGTCCAAAGAAGGATGATTGGCGGCATGCCAGGCGATCACAAGTGCTTCCAGCAACGAATTGGAGGCCAGACGATTAGCCCCGTGCAGACCACTGCAGGCCACTTCTCCGGCGGCGAAGAGATTGTGGATATCGGTGATACCGTCGATGGTGGATAGCACTCCGCCGCAGAAATAATGGGCCGCGGGGGCCACTGGAATGGGGTCCTGGCAAAAATCTATGCCATACTCCCTGAGGCGGGAATCGATGTAAGGGAAGTGGGCTTTGAGCTTTTCAGGCGGGATGGAAGTGGCGTCCAGCCAGCAAAACTTTTCACCGCGGCGTTTCAGTTCCGCGTCGATGGCCCTGGAAACCACGTCGCGGGGAGCCAGATTGCCCTGAGCGTGATAGCTTTCCATAAAACTGGTGCCGTCCTGGAGTCTGAGGATGGCGCCTTCGCCTCTGAGGGCCTCAGTGATCAGGAAGGTGTCTCCCGCG
Source organism: Candidatus Cloacimonadota bacterium (assembly GCA_017995405.1). Classification (GTDB taxonomy): domain Bacteria; phylum Cloacimonadota; class Cloacimonadia; order Cloacimonadales; family Cloacimonadaceae; genus UBA3900. The sequence goes on along the minus strand of JAGOIY010000010.1, from coordinate 21,696 downwards.
GGAGTCCAGAACGCGGTGGGATGAAACTGGACAAATTCCATGTTGGCCAGTCTCGCTCCAGCCAGACGGGCCATGGCCATTCCGTCTCCGGTGGCCACATCGGGATTGGTGTTGTGGGCATAAATCTGGGCCGCGCCACCTGTGGCAAGCATAGTCTTTCTGGCCCTGAAAATCTGCACTTCGTTGGTCTCCAGGTCCATCACATAAGCTCCCCAGCATGAAATGCCCGGGATGAAACCCTCGTCCTGAACGATGTGATGCTGAGTGATGAGGTCGATGGCCAGATGATGCTCAAAGATATCTATGTCGGTGTTTTCATGGCAGCGATTGATAAGTGCCTGCATGATCTGATGCCCGGTAGAATCAGCCGCGTAGGCCACTCGTCTGTGACTGTGACCACCTTCGCGGGTGAGGGAAAGATTTTCCAGACGCTTGTCGTAGCTGGGATCGCGACGGGTGAAATCGGTGCCCAGGTCAATCAGGTATTGAATGAGGCGTGGGCCTTCCTGAATGATCTTGCTGATCACCTGTTTTTTGCCCAGCTCCGCGCCGGCCAGATAGGTGTCCTGACAATGCTGCTCAAAGGAATCCGTAACGTCCAGGACGGCCGCGATGCCTCCCTGAGCGTAATCGGTGTTGCAATCGAAGAGGCTCTTTTTGGTGATGACGGCTACTTTGCCACGTTGGGAGGCCTGCAGCGCGAACACGAGGCCCGCGATACCGGATCCCAACACCAGGAAGTCGTAGTTTTTCATTCAGTTACCTTGGTCCACATCATTACCAGAGCGTCCTCAGGAGGGTCGCTGTAGTAGCCCTTTCTGACTCCTACATGCACAAAGCCAAACTGCTCATAAAGTCCCTGAGCGGCCAGGTTGCCGCGCCGCACGTCCAGAAACATCCTCTTGATGCCCTGGGTGGCGAGCTCGTCCATGGCGAATCTTAGCAGTTCTTTGCCGAAACCCTGTCTTTGAAACTGGGGGTCTATGGCCAGATTGGCGATGGAGCTTTCGTCGAGAGCGCTGAGGCAGATGATGTAGCCGATCAGAAGTCCTTCTCTCAATGCCACATAGCTGTGATAGCCATTCATCATGCTGAAGGCTTCATCCGGCCAGGGATCACAGAAGGCCAGCCGCTCAATCTCATAGATTCTGGGCAGGTCTTCCACTCGCATCCGGCGAAATTCAGCCATCAGTAATCCCAATCCCTACATCTTTTCGGGAGCGCTGATGCCCATCAGGTCAAAGGCCAGGGCCAGACTCATGCGGACGGTATCTATAAGCAGGAGACGGGCTTGAGAGAGTTCTTTATTCTTGGCGCTTACCACCTGATATTTGTTGTAATAGCGGTGGAACAGCCCGCAGAGCTCTTCAGCCCAGGTGGCCAGACGATGTGGCTCGCGATGGATGGAGATCAGCTGCAGCAATTCCGGCAGGTCGGTCAATTTGCGGATCAGGGCCAGTTCCTCAGGTTTATTGAGCTTGAGGGCCAGCTCTTTTTTATATGTCTTGGGGAGGACGCGGTCTTTTTTGGCTTTCTTGACGATGCTGCAGATGCGGGCGTGGGCGTACTGACAGTAGTAAACGGGGTTTTCGTTGTTTTGTTTGAGGGCCAGTTCGAGGTCGAAATTGAGATGGGCGTTGGCTTTGCGGGCAATGAAAAAATAACGGGCCGCGTCTTTGCCCACCACGCTCACAAGATCGTCCATGGTCACGATTTTGCCGGCCCGTTTGCTCATTTTGACGCGTTCACCGCTCTCGAAGAGGTTGACCTGTTGCAGGAAGATAATCTCCAACATCTCTTCGTCATATTTGAGAGCTTTGAAGGCGGCTTTGAGACGTGGAACGTAGCCGTGATGGTCCGGACCGAAGATATCGATCAAAGTGCTGTAGCCCCTCTGAATCTTGGTGAGATGGTAGGCCAGATCTGGCACGAAATAGGTGATGGAGCCGTCGCTCTTCATCAGCACGCGGTCTTTGTCGTCTCCAAAATCGGTGGAACGAAACCAGATGGCGTCTTCCTTTTCATAGGTGCAGTCCGCTTCCGTAAGATAGCTGAGCACTTCTTCCACCACGCCTTCGGCACGCAGGGTCTTTTCCGACACCCAGCCATCGAAGACCACGCCAAACTTTTCCAGACTGAGGCGCTGCATCTCCAGAAGCTCGGAGAGGGCGAATTCCTTGAGGTGGTCCATGCGGTCTTTTTCCGTCATCATAAACACTCTGACGCCTTCCACGGCATTGAGCCTCTGGGCCAGGTGCTTGACGTATTCACCGTGATAAGCCTCATAGGGGAAATCACCAATGCGCTCGCCCTGCAACTCTCTGAGACGCAGTTCCAGAGATTCGGCCAGGATGTCCACCTGATTGCCGGCGTCGTTGATATAAAACTCCCGGGCGGGGTCGTAGCCCACAAACTTCATGATCCGGTAGAGAGTGTCTCCAAAGGCGGCGGCCCTGGCGCTAACGATGTTGAGCGGGCCAGTGGGATTGGCACTCACAAATTCCAGCAGGACCTTTTCGCCCTTGCCGAGATCAGTGGCCGCGTAGTCCTCTCCCTTGCCGTGGATAGTCCACAGCATCATCTGATAGAGGGCAGGTGAGAGGTGGAAATTGATGAATCCAGGCCCGGCCATCTCCACTTTCTTGAAGAACTTGTTTTTTTTGAGGTCCTTGATCAGCGTTTCCGCCATCAGCTTGGGAGCTGTCTTGTTCTCTTTGGAGAGCACCAGAGCGGCGTTGGAGGAATAATCCCCAAACTCCTGATTGTTGGGGATTTCAACCACAAACTCCCGCTCATGGGTATAGCCGTGGGCATTCAGCACCTCAATGATGTTGTCGCGTATAATGTCTTTTATCATGTTGTCTGCTCGCTGGCGGGTGTATCCTTACTTATAGATTCGGAGGGGTCCTCGGTTTCCTGCACTTTTTTGAAGAGTTTGTCGATATCGTAGTAAGAGCGGGTATCGGAGAGGAAAATGTGGACCACCACATCGCCTACATCGATCAGCACCCAACGGCCAAACTCCATGCCTTCCTTGCTCATCACGTGAAAGTGGTTAGCTTTGGCCATATCTAACAAATGATTGGCTATCGCCTGGTTATGCAGATCGGCGGCCCCTTCGCACACGATGATGACATCGGTGTAACCGCTGCTCTTCTGAACGTCATAGACGCTGATGTTTTCCGCTTTCTTCTCGTTCAGCCATCCCAAAATGGCGTTTAGCTTGGTGTTATCTGCCAAAGGTTCCTCCTTGGTTCTCTTTCATAAACTGCTGATAATCGCGGCCCAGGATGATGATGAACGGGGCTTCGGAGGCTTCGTTGACAGCCAGAGTGAAACGCTGGATGCCAGTCATGGCCTGCAGGCGTTTGAGGTCCTGCTCATCCTGTTTCCTGACCACGATCAGGGATTTGTCATAGATAGGTTTGGGCGTGTCTGTCAGTTTGACCACCTCGACGTTGAGTTTGCTGATATAATTGGCATAATCGGTAGCCAGGCTTTCATACCCACAGCCGTTACTCACGATTACTTTGATGGCTGGCATGTTTTCTTCGCCAGGCGGCAGGGGATTGTCATCATGCAAGTAATTGCGGTAGATGACGTAACCTGCTGCCAGCAAGGTAGCCACGGCGATCACTATATACCAGACGCGGCTGTTTGAGCGCAGCTTTTTGGGATCCCGGTTTTCTGTCAAATCCTGGATCATTATCCCTTGTCCATCATGTGGTTGGCAAACGCGGAACGAAGCCGTGACCAGCTTTGGGTAAAATCTTCCGGGATCACTCTCCGGCCTCCGATCACGCTCATAAAGTTGTCGTCACCCATCCACCTGGGCACCATATGGATGTGCAAATGCTCTTCTATTCCCGCTCCGGCGGCCCGGCCAAGATTTAAGCCCAAGTTGATGCCTTCACACTGGAACTGCTCTTTGAATACCAGTTCGGTAACCTGGCTGAGCCGTGCAAGTTCCTGCAGGGTAGCTACATCGAGGTCGGTTAGACAGCTTTTGTGCTCATAAGGCACTATCATCAGATGGCCATTGTTGTAAGGATAGCGGTTCAGCATCACGTAGGCCAGCTTTCCACGCCAGATGATCAGATTGTCCTTGTCCTCCCCCTCTTGCTTGAAACGGCAAAGCACGCAGTCCTCAGGCTTTTCGCCCAGGATATAGTCAATCCGCCAGGGGGAGTAGAGGTAGCGCTCACTCATATTCTTCTTCTTCGATCACTTTCTCGCCGAAGGTGACGATATGCTGCTCTGGAATATGGGAATAGGAGAGGATATTGTGGCCTTCCAGGATGCTGTCGTTGCAGACGCGGCAGCTGTCGATTAAGCAGGAGGGACCGATCACGACACCGGTTTCGAGGGTCGTCTTGCCCTGGATCACACAGTGAGGGCCGATCTCCACGTCCGGCTCGATAATCACGTCATCGTCGATGTAAATGCTGGCGGGGTTGTGCATTACCACGCCCTGGTTGAGCCAGTGCTCCCTGATGGAAGCTATGAAGGCGTCTTCCAGCTCGGCCAGCTGCTGCTGGGAATTCACCCCCGAAACCTCGATATGGCGCTCAAGTGGAATGGAGGCCACGGTCTTCCCCTCCGAACGCAGGATGGCCAAAGTGTCCGTAAGGTAATACTCACCCTGCTGGTTCTGGTTTGATATCTTGCCGAGGGCCTGAAACATATCACTGGTTCGGAAGCAATAGATGCCGGTGTTCCATTCCTTGATGGCACGCTGGGCATCCGTGGCATCCTTAAACTCCACAATCCCGGACACCATGCCCTGTTCGTCACGCAGGATCCGTCCATACCTGCCGGGATCGTCCAAAAAGGCTGTCAAAACCGTGCAGGCAGCACTGGATTCCCGATGATGGTTCACCAGCCGGTCAAGGGTTGCCTTACTGAGCAAAGGTACGTCGCCACAGAGGATTAGCACGTCTCCGGCATCATCTTTGAGCGCGTCTGCAGTGCACATGACGGCATGGCCGGTCCCGAGCTGTTCAGTCTGTTCCACAAACACGAGGCGATCGTCTTCTTCCAGACATCCGATCACACTCTCTTTGAGATAGCCAATCACTATCGCGATTTTGTTGCAGTCCACAGCCAGAGCTGTATTTACCACTCTCTGGACCATGGGTTTTCCCGCTATGGGGAAGGTTACTTTGGCCCGGGAAGATTTCATCCGGGTGCCTTTTCCGGCGGCTAAAATAATCGCCGCAAGGGGTCTCATCAGGATTCCTCCTTGGGATTGGTGGGTCCTGGCCCGCCCGTCCCTGTATTCAAAGCTTCTCTAAGCTCTTGCATGCTTTTCTTTAAGACTGGATGCAGCAAATCCGGTTCCAATTCACAGAGTGGACCCAGACAAAACTCCCGCAGATGGAATCTGGGATGCGGGATCATCAGTTCCGCCGTCTCGATAATCTGATCAGCGTACAGGAGGATGTCGATATCGATCAGACGGGGGCCCCATTTCTCGGTCCGGACGCGCCCCATATCCATCTCAATAGCTACGATCGCGTGTAGCAGTTCTGCCGCGCTGAGAGCTGTCTCCACTTCCAGGACCTGGTTCACAAAATCAGGCTGATCGGTCTTTCCCCAGGGGGCCGTGTCGTACAAGGCGGATTTCCTTAGTATCCTGATCCCTCTGGCGGATAGTAACTTGTGGGCCTGGGCCAGTTGCAGTCTGGGATATCCAAGGTTGGCACCCAGGCTCAGCCAGACTTTGGTTAACGCTTTCGGCACAGCTCCACCTCGACGCTGCTCAAAGACCCCTGGATAGGCACGGAGGGTTTTTGGATGCGCAGCTCGACTGCTGTCAGCAAAGGATAGTCCAGCAGCAGCTTATCCGCCACGGTATTGGCACAGACCTCCAGGAGCTGAAACTGATGCGTCTCCATGATCTCACGGATGTCGTCATATACTTTTGTGTAGTCCACCGTGTCTTCCAGGTTGCGGATGCGTGAATCCAGAGCGGGATCCGTGTGCAGGATGGCGCTCACAATGAAACGCTGTCCCAGACGGCGCTCTTCGTCGTGCACTCCATGGAAGCCATAAAAGACCATCTCATTGAGCTTTATGATCATGGATGCCTCCCACGCTGATCTTCATATTCTTGCCAAATTTGCGGTCCAGACAGCCCACGATAGCGAAGCTCAACGCCATGGCCCCAAAGGCCAGCAAGACGCTCACAAGCTCTGTAAAGTACAGACTGGCAACTATAAAGGCAATAAAAAGCAGGCTCAACGGCAGCCCAAAAACCAGAAGCGCGGAGAGGACCCGGACAGATGGAGCGATTTCCAGGCTCACCAAATCGCCTTCCTTGAGGGGCAATTCGGTCTGCACGTCAAACACGGCCGGTTCTCCCTTTTTAAAACAAAAGCCCCGCATGGCACAGCTTCCACAACCGCCGCCGCGTTGGATTTCCACTTTGGCGTGAGAGCCCGAAACCTGGATCACTTTGCCGATATCTTCCGTGGCGTTGTCATCAAATCCGCTCACATGCTCTCCCTGATCCGCTCTATGATGCTGCTGGTGGATAGCCCCGGCCGGAAGGGAAGGCTCTTCACTTCACCGCCCCGGGCCAGCACAATATCCGCCCCCACGATCTGATCGGGAGTCCAGTCGCCACCTTTTACCAGGAGGTCTGGCTCTAAGATCTTGATCACCTCATAGGGAGTATCTTCTTCAAATATAACGACATAATCTACCGATTCCAGGGCCGCCAGCATGAGGGCCCGGTCTTGCTGACCGATCACAGGACGCTTGGGACCCTTCAGGCGTCTGACACTCGCGTCTGAGTTCATCGCAACGATCAGGACGTCGCCCATAGCTCTCGCTTCTTCAAGGTATTGGGCATGTCCGGCATGCATAATATCGAAGCAGCCGTTGGTAAACACGATGCGGCCACCGGTATTTCTATAGAGTCCGAGGACGTCTTTTAATTCATTCAGGGAAAATATCTTATCTCTGTTCATGGATGCTGTCCAAAATCTCTTTGGAGGTCGCGCTGGCGGTGCCAAGTTTGCCGCAGACCACTCCGGCGGCGTGATTGGCGAGGTTGGCAGCCAGGTCTATTTCTGCCCCGCAAATCCAGGCCAGAGTGAGCACGCTGATCACCGTGTCTCCCGCTCCGGAGACGTCAAAGACTTCTCTGGCCACGGTGGGCAGATGTTTAACGGGTCCATCTGAAAACACATACATACCTCTGGCTCCCCTGGTGAGCACCAAAAAGCGTGCGTTCATCCTGGTTCGGGTTTCCGAGGCGGCTTTGAAAAACTGCTCATCAGCTTCGAAACTCTTGCCCAGACTGCGCTGCAGTTCAGAATAATTAGGCTTGAAAATGTCCACCCCGTTATAGTGGAAAAAGTGCCTCAGTTTGGGATCCACGGCTACCGGGATGGCGGCCTTCCGGCAAAGCCTGATGGCTTCCGAGATCAATCCAGGGGTGAGGAGGCCTTTATCATAGTCTTCGATGATGAGAGCGTCGCAGCCGGGCAGCTGTGCTTCCAGAATGGCGACGATGGCCGCTTCGATCTCGGCGCTCAGGAGCGAGCTGTGTTCATAATCCACTCTCACGATCTGCTGGGTGCGGCTGCCAATCCGAGTCTTCAGAGTAGTGCGGCGATCCTTCAGCGCAAGCAGAGCATCAGTGGAAATGCCTGCCTTGCTTAGCTTTGAGCGCAAAATCCTGGCGGCGGCGTCCTTGCCATGGACTCCGATCAGGCAGACTTCGGCTCCCAGGGCTTTGAGGTTGAGGGCCACGTTGGCGGCACCTCCCAGGCGGTATTCCTCCTGGCTGACATCCAGAACCGGGACGGGGGCTTCGGGAGAGATGCGTTCCACCTTTCCCCAGATATAGTGGTCCAGCATCAAATCGCCCAACACCATCACCTTGAGACCGGCGAAAGCTGTAATAATCCTGGTGTATTGATCTTTGCCCTGCTTGTTTTCAGGCATGTGCCACTCCCAGAGGATAATTCCCGTCAAAACAGGCGTAACAATAGTTCTGGGGGTGGCAAACGCAGCGCTTGAGGCCACCTGAATCCAGATGCCTGAGGCTGTCCGCTCCGCTTTGTCGGCAGATTTCATCCAAAGAGAGGCGGTTGGCTACCAGTTCATCAGAATCAGGCGTGTCGATCCCATAATAGCAGGAATAGCGCACCTGAGGTGAACCGATGCGCAGGTGCACTTCTTTGGCGCCCGCATCTCTGATCAGCTTCACGATCTTGCCGATCGTGGTGCCGCGCACGATGGAATCGTCCACCAACACGATCCGTTTGCCATTGAAGAAATTGGGCAGCACGTTAAACTTCTGGCGCACGCTTTCATCCCGGATGGTCTGCTCCGGTTTGATAAATGTACGTCCCACATAATGGTTACGGATCAAGCCCATGGCCAGAGGGACCTTTTTAGCGCTGGCATAGCCCATGGCAATAAAGTTGGAAGAGTCGGGCACCGGGACCACCAGATCGGCGTCCAGATCAGCGTCTTTGATGGCCAGTTGGGCCCCGATCCGCTGGCGCACTTCATAGACGTTTTCATCGAAGTGATGACTGTCCGGACGGCTGAAATAGATGTGTTCAAACACGCAGTGCCGCTCCGAATCGATAGCACGAAAGAGGTTGGGATCGTTTTCCAGCACGGTGATTCCATCGGCATTAACTCTGATAATCCCCGCGGGCGGAACTTCTTTGTAAACACTCACTCCCATTGTGACCAGAGCACAGCTTTCAGAGGCTACCACCACCGCACCGGCAGCAGTGATTCCCCACACCATGGGACGGATGCTGAGCGGGTCTCTGAACATATAGAGCGCGTCGCGGATCAGGAGCACGCTGGAATAAGCTCCCTTTATCTCCTTCATCAGCAGCCTGATAGCGTCCGTGATCCCCTGCCGGTTGCTCTGAATCTGCCAGGCGATGTAGCGCAGCAGCAGTTCGCCGTCGTTGTCGCTGTTAAAATAGACGCCTTCCGCTTCCAGCTTGCGCCTCACCTCGTAGTAGTTAACGATGTCGCCATTGCTGGCCAGCGCGTGCGAAGGGCCAAAAAGTGTTTCCAGCAGGTGGGGCTGGGAATTGAATTGAGTGGCGCTGCCCTTGGTGGGATAGCGCACATGCCCGATGGCGATACTGCCTGGAAGCAGGTCAAGCTTTTCATCTCGAAACACTTCCTTCACCAGGCCCATTTTCTTGCGCAGCCTGATCACCTTGCCATCGCTGACAGCCATACCGCAGCTTTCCTGGCCGCGATGCTGTTCGGCAAACATGCCCAATGCGGCCAGTGATGCGGCCTGTGAGGAGCCATAGACTCCAATGATCCCACACATCAGCGGTTGCCCTTCCTGCTGAACTGGAGGCGGTTTTCATGGCCGGCCAGAAGCCTCTTGATATTGGGGATATGCTTGAAAATGATCATGATAACCAGCAGGGTGATGAACACCAGCATGGGAAGGTCCCAGGTCTGGAGGGATTGTTGGACGATGCTGGAGACCATCAGGGCCAGGGCCGCCAGGATAGATCCCAGGGAAACATAGCGGCTGATGATCACAGTGATCAGAAAGGTGGCCAGCGCGATCAGGACCGGCCAGAGCGTGAGCGCGATAAAGACCCCCGCGGCCGTGGCTACTCCCTTGCCGCCCTTGAAGTTGAGCCAGATGGGAAACATGTGCCCGATGATCACCAAAGCCCCGGCGATCGGAATCCAGTAGCTGCCAGGCATAAAAACCTCTTTGGCAAACCAGGCTACCGCGAAGCCCTTGAGCATATCGAGCAGCAGCACGATGATCCCCGGCACGGTTCCAAAGCGCCGTAAAGCGTTGGTGGCGCCGATGTTGCCACTACCAGCCTGACGGATGTCTTCTTTGAAAAAGAGCTTGCCCATCAACCAGCCAAAGGGTATGCTGCCCACCAGATAGGCGATTGCCATGATCCGGAAGGGACAGCTCCAGAAACTAGCGCAACTCATTGGGCGTATCCTGGTTGTCACCTTTGCGGCCCTTGAAGATGAGCCTGATGCTCACTCCCTCAAAGGCAAACATCTCGCGGATCTGATTGTGCAAAAAGCGCCGGTAGTTCTCGGTTACCAGATTGGCCTGGTTGCAGAAGAACACGAAAGTGGGCGGTTTGATCGATGCCTGGGTGATATACAATATCTTGACGTGCTTACCTTTGGGGTGGGTGGGAGGCCGGCGCGCGATTACCGTCTCCATAAACTTGTTGAGGTCTGAGGTGGAAACCCGTTTCTGGGCTTCATCCTCGATCTTGACCACCGTTTCCATGACGCGGTTGATGCGCTGGCCGGTTTTGGCAGAGATAAACTGCACCGGCGCGAACTGCAGAAAAGGCATCTGTTCATGCAGATCGGCCAAAAACTTGCCGGTGCTGCTGTTGTCTTTGTCCACGAGGTCCCACTTGTTAAAGACCACCATGATCTCTTTGAGCTTGCGTCTGGCATAGGAGGCTATCTTCACGTCCTGCTGCGAGATCGGCTCATCGGCAGTGAGCACCAGCACCACAATGTCGCACCTGTCCACCGCTTCCACGGTCCGCATGGTGGAAAAGTATTCCACCCCGTAATTAACCTTGGTCTTGCGTCTCAAGCCAGCCGTGTCCACCAGGACATAGTCGCGGCTATGATAGCGGAAAGCGCTGTCGATGGAATCTCTGGTGGTGCCTGGAATTTCCGTGACGATCTGCTTGTCGTCCCCCAGCATGAGGTTGACGATGGAGCTCTTGCCCACGTTTGGCTTTCCCACCACGGCAATACGGGTGGGGGCGTCCTTGGGAGCTTCATCATAGGCATCGGCGGTCTTGGGGATCATGGAGATCAGTTCATCCAGAAAGTTTCCGGTATTGCGTCCCTGAGCGGCCGAGATCGGAAAGGCGTCTCCAAAGCCAAGCTGCAGAAAGTCAAAGAGTTCCCACTCATACTTTTCGTTGTCGGCCTTATTGGCTGCCAGGAGCACTTTATCCCGGTGCGGATACAGGATTCTGGCGATCTCAATGTCGATATCGGTGCTGCCTGTCATGGCATCCACCATAAAGATGATCAGATCGCTCTCTTCGATGGCCAGGAGTGCTTGATGACGGATCATCCTGTCCATGGCCTCGGAGCTGTCGAACACGATCCCGCCGGTGTCCACGAGTTTGAACACCTTGCCGTTCCACTCGACGTCCTCATATTTGCGGTCGCGGGTGACTCCAGCCTCGAAATCCACGATGGCTGAACGCTTGCGGCACAAGCGGTTGAATAGGGTGGACTTGCCCACGTTGGGCCTGCCCACGATGGAGACGATGTATTTTCGCATTTATTATCCAGTTTTCCCCTGATGGGTTTTGTGCAAGTCTTTTTCAAGCCTGTATTTTGTCAATGGCTTATCACTGAAGCGGAGCAGCACTCAATCCTACTGAATTCGTGATCGGGTTTGCGGCTTTGAGGAGGTATCCTAAACTCCCCAGGACCACTCTCAATATTCAGTTGAGGCGGCAGGCATTTTCCCGCAGCTTACGCATTATTTCCCGCAGATTACGCAGATTTTTCCGCAGATTACGCAGATAGTTACAGGGTTGAGAAGTTGTGAAGGTTGCGAGGGTTGAGAGGGTTGAGAGGGTTGCGACAAACCAGCGTTCGCTTCCGCGCCTACCTTTGGACCATCTGCGTAATCTGCGGGAAAATCTGCGTAATCAGCGGGAAATACCTAATCAGCGGGAAATACCTAATCTTCCAGAACCTCTACTCACCAAATAAATACCCCGGACCGGGTGATCCGGGGTATTTCGTTTATGCTTGAGAGTAGGGGGCGTGTTTTAGAAACCGAACCAGGGTCCGATTCCGATGGAAAAACCTTCCAGTTTGGTATCAGGAGAACCATGTACTTCCACCATGTCGCCATCCTCAGCGCCCTTGGCCCTCCAGCCGCTGTAGGGAGCGTAGGTATAGACGTAACCGGCTTCGGCTCTGAGACCCAGCCAGGGAAGGATGCGGAACATCAGTTCAGCCCGGGGCTGGACCATCAGGTAACCGCGATGGAGGGTGGAATTGAAATTGCCCTGAGTGACGTTTTGGAGGGAATCCGGCCAGTCGTAATGATGATTGACGCGGGTAAACTCGATATCATGACTGCCTCCACCCAGCATCACGCCAATCGATGTAACCAGCCAGGGGGCGATCGCGAAACGCTTGTCGATCGTAGCGCCGACCAGCGACAGATTGTAATCGACCGTTACATCGTAGGGACCGCCATCACTCAGGTTGTCTCTGATATTGCGTTTGTCGTTGAAGTCATTGACCTGAAAGCCCAGAAATAGGCCTTTGCCGACGTGTCCCTTCCCAGCGAATCCCTGCGTCAGGACGCCGTCTTCGTTGTAAGCTTCCAGGCCTATACTGGTCATCAAAGCGTTGACGTCTGTCATATCCGTCTGCAGCCAGGTGGGGGTCCAACCGCCACCGCCATAACCCACGGAGTTTCTCTTTTTGGCGGGCATGCCTGCCTGGCCAGGAGCGCTGGGAGCTTCACGGCTGCCGAGCATCAGTTCCACCGGTACTTCTGCACCGGAACGCCAGAGATTGATTTTCAGAGCGTCACCGGGGCGCATGTTTTTACGCAGCCGGTCAAATTCTTCTTTGTTATACACGGGCATATCATTGATGCTCATGATGATATCGTCTTCCTGCAGGCGGGCTTCCCAAGCGGGAGAACCCTGCACCACCCCCGTGATCAATACACCAATCATCTGATTGTAGCTCAGTTTTTGAGCTTTAGGAAAGTTCAGGTCGTCCACATAGATGCCAAAATAGCCCGAGCCGTCGTTGGTCATGGGGTTGAATTCCTTGTTGATCATGATCTTGACATTCTGGGTGCCGGAATCCATATCCTCAAGCTTCTCAAGTTCTTCCAACCCTTCCAGATCGATCTCGGTCCCGTTGATATTCACCACTTTCTGCGCGCTGAGCAGCGTGAACAACAGGGCCAGCATCAGGATCGCGAGCATTGACTTTTTCATTTTAACCTCCAGGTTAGATTTAGCGTTTCATTATCCCCCTAAGATGCAAAGGGGGAGCCAAAGCTGAAAAAGGCGTTAATCGCCTAAGGATCATATACTTGAATTATGGGCAACCTGATCCGCCTGGATAGGATTATATCAATTTGATATGGGGACTGATATGATGTGCGCCTCGTTCGCGTGACTTCGGATTCGTCAGGGAATAAAACCTGCTTTATGATATGTGTATAATCTGATCAAATAACGGACCACAAAGGATAGATCCATGAGACGCACAATCATTTTTCTGGCAATCTTACTCAGCCTGGCCGGCTTAGGTGCCGAGACCTGGTATCTGGCCAGCTTCAACACCCCGGAACTGATGGACCGGGAGGCATCGACTCTGCGGGAGGCCGTCAGAGCTCTCGATATCAGAGGACTTGAGGTGTATCATTACAACAGCCATAAGGTCCTGGCGGGAATCCCGGAGAGTAAGGCTTCCCAGTTTGCCAACGCCACCCGGCTCGCGAGTCTTCCCCTGGCTGGAAAGCTATATCTGATCAGCCGTCTGGATTCCTCGCCTTTCCAGATTTCAGATGAGATTGGGGAAGTGCTGCTGGATATGGATGACGCTCTGGTGCTCCGCAGCAATCTGACGGACGTCCGTCTGCGGGAGCTGATCTCATATCCCTTCACGGAGTTGGAGCTAATACCCTTGCGCTTCGCTCAGGACGGCATGAATCTCAGTCCGGCCGCTTTGGACCGGACCGACATCAATCAGATGCTGGCTCTGATCAACGCCACTTCGGTGCAGGGCATGATCCAGAACCTTCAGGACTTCGTAACCCGCTATGCCTTGGCCCCCAACCGCTTACAGGTGGCGGAGTGGATCCGGGACAAGTTTCTCAGCTTTGGGCTCACGGACGTGCAACTCTTTCCTTTCCAGTGGAATAACACCACTCAATACAACGTGGTGGCCACCATCACCGGAAGCATCTATCCCGATCAGTTCATCGTGGTGGGAGGACATCACGACTCCACCAACAACTCCGGCGATCCCTACGCTTCCGCTCCCGGAGCGGATGACAATGCCAGCGGCACGGTAGCCGCTCTCGAAATGGCCAGAGTGATGGCCCAGAGCGGTTATGTGCCGCGTTCATCGATCCGGTTTGTGACTTTTGCCGCCGAGGAGTTTGGCCTCTGGGGCGCTAAAGCTTACTCCCAGTGGGCTCAGGACAACAACCTCGACATCCGGTTGATGATGAATCACGACATGATCGCCAACAACAGCACTCCCGCTCCCAACTGGCAGGTGAGACTGATGCCCTACGACGGTTCCATGGACCACAGCGCTTATGCCGCCCAGGTCACGGAAAACTACACCAGCCTGACCACATTCTACGGCTCCATGAACAGCGGCAGCAGTGACAGCCATCCCTTCTGGCAGAGAGGCTATAACGTGATCTATTACTTTGAGGAGGAATTCTGCCCCTGGTATCACAGCTCCAACGACATCGTGGCCAACATCGATCCACTTTACGCCGCGGAAGTGATAAGGGCCTCCACGGCAGTGGCTTCCACCTTTGCCGATATGCCCTCGGCGCCTGGTTATCTCTCCGTCTTCGACGCGGGCGACGGACAGAGCCTGATCCTCAACTGGGCCCCCGTAATCGATCCCACCATAGTAGGTTACAGGATCTATTGGGGTTCCCAGCTCAACAATCTGAGCGGCCCCATCAACGTGACTGCCAGTCCCTACACCCTTAGCGGGCTCACGCAAGGCCAGGTCTGCTATATCGGGATCAGCTCCGTGGACAGCTTTGGCAACGAAAGCTATCGCATCTACTCTTCAGGAGTGCCTCTGGTGGTTCCGCAGACCCCCACTGGTTTTATAGACTGGCCGGAACCTGCTGTCATAGCTCTGTCCTGGGATCCCAACCAGGAATACGACCTGGCCTCCTACCGGATCTACAGATCGACGGAGGCGGGAGTGACCGGAAATCTCTTAACCACTGTCCCATACAGCATTACCAGCTATATAGACAGCGACGTGACCGGTGGGCAGCATTACTACTACTACACCCTGGAAGCCGTCGATGAGGATAACAACGCCAGCCTCCAGACCCTGCAAATCCGCAGCCGGCCCATGAGCATGGACCAGGGAGTGTTGGTGGTGGACGAAACCCTCAATCTGGGTGGCTCCACCCCCTTCCAACCTACTGACGCTCAGGCGGATGACTTCTACGATCACACTCTCAGCGGTATCCCTCACCATCAGATCGACATCGAGGATCTCTTTGAGTCCATGCGCCTGGCCGACATCGGCATCTATTCCTCCATCCTCTGGCACGGCAACGACCTCTCCAACATGGA
Source organism: Candidatus Cloacimonadota bacterium (assembly GCA_017995405.1). Lineage (GTDB taxonomy): Bacteria > Cloacimonadota > Cloacimonadia > Cloacimonadales > Cloacimonadaceae > UBA3900. The sequence continues at coordinate 6,343 of JAGOIY010000010.1, read as the reverse complement.
ATATCCCTACACCGTGACGGAAACGCTGGACTACTACGTCGCCAACGGCGGCAATATCCTCTTCAGCGTCTATCAGCCCAGCCTGGCCTTCGAACTCAACAGCTCATATCCCGCCAGCTTCGCGTCAAACTCTTTCATGAATGCTGTATTGGGGATCGGCAGTGTCAATTATTCAAACGCGGCCCGCTTCAGAAGGGCCATTCCGCTCCTGGACGGATATCCCGCCATTGAAGTGGACCCCGCCAAGACCAACTCCAGCTTCATAAATCATATCATTCGCGTGGAAGGAATGGAGACGGACGGACAATCCACTGCCCTCTATGACTATGGCAGCGATTACGAGGACGACAGCCCTCAGGGTGTCCTCAACGGAACGCGGGTGGGGATTCTCAATCAGCGGGGATCGGGCAAAGTGCTCACGCTCAGCTTTCCCCTCTACAACATGTATGCCAGCCAGGCCAGAGCGCTGGTGCGGCACGTCTTCACCGGCGAATTTGGAGAAACCGCCACGCCAGCGGACGATCCGGTGGCACCATCACTGCCCACTCTGGTTCTTGATGCCCCGCATCCCAATCCCTTCAGCGCTTCCACCACTCTGCGTCTCAATATCAAGGATGCCAGCCTGCCCGTGAGCGTGAACATCTACAACCAGCGAGGCCAGCTTGTCCGTAAACTCAATCCGGACAGCGGCTTGAAGAGCATTACCCTGAGCTGGGACGGCAAGGATGAAAGTGGCCGCCAGGTGGGCTCCGGGATCTATCTCGTCAAAGCCAGCCAAGGCAAAGAGAGCGTGAACCGCAAGCTGGTGCTGGTCAAATAGCTCATATACCCCCATCAGATTATCCAAGGCCGGAAGTTTCTGCTTCCGGCCTTGATCGTTTTCCCTTAGCTGAGATGAACCAAGCCGGGACCACCTCGGACAAATGCGAGTTGGGTCCGAGATGGTCTGAGGATGCTACGCCGCAGTGAATCGGGGCGGGATTGGTGCTCTCCGATTTGCTCTACGGGTGCTCTACGGGTCGCACCCGTAGAGCACCCGTAATGCACCCGTAATAGGATGCGGGCGCAAAAAAGCCGGAGCTCCAGAGAGGCATCCGGCTTAGATGATTATATCGCTGGTGCTTAGCAGCCCAGAGTGGCTACCATCACGGCTTTGATGGTGTGCATGCGGTTTTCGGCTTCGTCGAAGACCACGGAATGGGTGGATTCAAAGACGTCGTCGCTCACTTCCATGCCGTTGAGGCCGTATTTCTCGAAGATCTGCTTGCCGATCACGGTCTTGGTGTCGTGGAAAGCTGGCAGGCAGTGCATGAAGAGGGTGGTCTTTTTGCCGGTCTTTTTCATCATATCGGCATTTACCTGATAGGGTTTGAGCAGTTTGATGCGGCTGGCCCACACGCTGTCCGGCTCGCCCATGGAGACCCAAACGTCGGTATAGATCACGTCCGCGCCCTTCACGCCTTTGGTGATGTCGTCGGTGACGGTGATGGTGGCGCCGGTCTCTTTGGCCACGTCTTTGCATTTCTTGAGCAGCTTGGCATCGGGGGAGAGGGATTTGGGGGCCACGATCCTGAAATCCATGCCCATCTTGGCGCCGCCGATCATGAGAGCGTTGGCCACGTTGTTGCGTCCGTCTCCGGCATACACAAACACCATCTCGTTGAGGGGCTTGTGGAGGTGTTCCATGGCGGTCATGAAGTCTGCCAATACCTGGGTGGGGTGATCCTGATCGGTGAGGCCGTTCCAGACTGGTACGCCGGCATATTTGGCCAGCTCTTCCACAATCTCCTGGCCATAGCCGCGGTATTCGATGCCGTCATACATGCGTCCCAGCACTCTGGCGGTGTCGGCGATGGATTCTTTTTTGCCCATCTGGCTTCCAGTGGGGCCGAGGTAGGTGACGTGCGCGCCCTGGTCCAGCGCGGCCACTTCAAAGGCGCAGCGGGTGCGGGTGCTGTCTTTTTCAAAGATCAGGGCGATGTTTTTGCCGCTGAGGCGGGGCTGTTCATAGCCGGCATATTTGGCTTTTTTGAGCTCAAGTGACAGATCCAGCAGGAATTGGATCTCTTTGGTGCTGAAGTCCATCAGCGTGAGGAAATGGCGGTTTCTGAGGTTGAAGGCCATGATGTATTCTCCTGTGTTTATTTTAAATGCTGATGCCAGTTTTTTAAAAGGGCTTTAAAAGGCAAGGATTTTCCTTGCCGGATTGAGGGGCTTCAGGATATTGGCATCCGGGATTTGGCTGAAATAGATTGCGGGATAAGACCTATCCGGCAGTATTAGAGTTGAGAAGGTGGAGAAGTATGAGGCGCGCGTCCCTTCCCTCTGAAACCTTCTCAAGTCCCTCAAGCCCTTTGACTTCAAGATTGACATACACATAAAAGAGGAAACATGAAACGACTCATGTCACTACTGATCATGGCTTTACCGCTGATCCTGATGGGCCAGCAGTATAACCTCAATGATCTCATCCAGCAGGGTATGGAACAAAGCTGGACCACCCAGCGCGGACGCCTCAGCTATGAGAGCAGCGCCTCTCAGCTCTCAAGTGCCACCTGGGAACTGCTTCCAGATGCCGATCTGGGCTTGAGGATCAATCAAAACCTCCACAACCAGACTCCCGCCGCCGACCTGACCAGCAGCTTTAACTTCAGCGTCAGCAAGACGATCAGCCTCAACGACCCCGCCTGGAACAATTACCGCCAGGCCGGCATCACCAAAGCCAAAGCCGCTCTCAATCTCGAGACATCCAATTCCGCCTACGCCTATCAGGTCTTCGATGCCTATATCAAGGTGCTGAGCGCTCAAAAGCAGCTCAAGTCCCTCACGGAAAACCTGGCCATTCAGACCCGCGTGTGGGAACAGGCCAAAGTACTGCGGCAGTTGGGAAAGAACACCGATTTTGACGTCAAGCAGAGCGAGATCGCCGTGATGAATTCCCGCATCAGCATCATGCAACTGGAAAACACCATCCGCTCCAACCGCCAAAGCCTCTTTGGTCTGGTGCAGATCAGCGATGAAGGCCATCCGCTGGCAGATCTGGAGCCTGAAAAGGACTACCAAATCCCTGAACTGAATGCCGATGCCGTCAACGAGATCAAGCTCCTCAAAGCGGAGATCAAGAGCGCCCGGCTCACCCGCAATCAGAGCCGCCTGGATTTTCTGCCCAGATTGAGCCTGGGCTATGGGCTCAGCCGCAACATCTCTGGTGATAATTTTGAATTTGACACCTACAGCACTACCCACAATATCTATCTGAACCTCAGCTACTCGCTCTGGAACCAGTTTACCCAGCACCAGTCCCACCAGCGTTCCGATATCAGCTATCGTCTGGCTGAACTTGAACTTATGGACAAGACGGACGAACTGGGGCGGCAATATCAAAACGCCACCCAGGAGCTGGAATACCTGAACCGCCTCGACGAGCTCTACCGCGAAAAACTGGAGCAATCCAGCCAGCAGATCAAAATTGCCGAAGAGCGGTACCGTCTGGGCCTGATCGAACTGCTGGAGCTCGACAAGACCCGCACCGATTATATCGATGCCGATATTGCCTACAACGCCAATCTCTATCAGATCCTGGCCAAACAGCAGAACCTCAACTTCCTGCTCTCCCGACCAATCCTCGGAAAGTGGTAAAGGCTATAAACATCCATGAAGAAATACCTCAAATACATCATCATCGCCATCGTCCTGATCGTCCTGATTCTGGGCTACACCAGCTGCCGCAAAAAGAAAAACCGTCCGGAGTGGCGCACCGAAAAGCTCTCCTATGGAGACATCCGCGAGGTGGTCACCGCCACCGGTTCCCTCAACCCCTATGTGCTGGTGGAAGTGGGAACTGAAGTTTCCGGCAAGATCGAAAAGCTCTATAAAGACTACAACGACACCGTGAAAAAAGGCGAGCTGCTGGCCAAGCTGGATACCGAACTGCTGCGCACCAGCCTGGAATCCTCCAAAGCCGATCTGGCCAAAGCTCAGACCTCCGCGCAAGAGGCCAAGCTCGATATGGACAACCTTAAAGAACTGGTAAAACGCAATATGGCCGCCGAGTATGACCTCAAAAAGGCGGAATTTAAACACCAGCAAGCCCAGCAATCACTGGCCACTGCCAAACTGAATTTGCAACGGGCCCAGAAGAATCTGGACAACGCCTTTATCACCTCTCCCATCGATGGAGTGATCGTGGCCCGCAGCGTGGATGAAGGCCAGACCGTGGCCGCCAGCCTCAATGCCCCCACCCTTTTCAAGATCGCCAACAATCTGGATAAGATGCAGATTACGGCCAACGTGGACGAAGCGGACATCGGCAAGATTCAGGTGGGCTTGCCGGTCGAGTTTAACGTGGATGCCTATCCCGCCATGCCTTTCAGGGGTGAGGTGCAGCAGATTCGCCTCAACCCCAGCACAGAGCAAAACGTGGTGAGCTACAGCGTCATCATCGATGCCGACAATCCTGGCAGAGTATTGCTGCCCGGCATGACCACCAACGTCACCATCGTGATTCAATCCAAACAGAACGTGATGCGCATTCCCGAGACGGCCACCCGCTTCCGTCCCAGCAAGGAAGTCTGGGAGCTCTTTGGCTTCAAATGGGATGACGATCTGATCTCCAAAGCCCGTGAAAAAGCCATGGAAGAGCTGAAAAAGCAAATGGAAGCCGCCCGGGGAGCAGAACCGGAAGCGGCTCCCGCGCAATCAGTTGCCAAACAAACCGAGCGTGGCCAGGTCCCGGGTGATCAAGCTCAGAATCCCAGGCAAAGACCTCAAACTGATAATAAGACCCCTGCCAAAGGTGACAGCACCGCAAGGCGTCCTGGCGGCAGACCTGGCATGAATCCTGGTCAGATGCCCAGCGGTCCTGGCGCTCAGACAGCTTCCCGGCCGGCCGGAATGCCATCCGGAGGTGCTGGTTTTGCCAGAGGCGCAATGGGCTTTGGCAGAGGTGGCGGAATGTCCATGGTCTGGGTGCTCAAAGGTGACAAACCGGAGCTGCGCATGGTGCGTACCGGCATCTCGGATGGAGCTTTCGTGGAAGTGCTTTCCGGCATCAAGGAAGGCGAAACCCTCATAGGTGGAGTCACTTACAAGAATGCCAAACAGGCCGCTGCCCAGAATCCCATGCAGGGCGGACCTGGCATGAGAAGGTTCTGATCGATGCCAGATTGCTCTCTGATCCGCACCCATAAACTCAGCAAGACCTATCAGATGGGAGACTTTCACGTGCACGCCCTGCGCGGCATCGATCTCTGCATCGGCCAGGGTGAGTTTATCGCCATTATGGGAGCCAGCGGCAGCGGTAAAACCACCTTTATGAACCTCTTAGGCTGTCTGGATTATCCCTCCGGCGGCTCTTACGAACTGGACGGCATTGCCGTCCACGAGATGCCCCCCGAAGAGCTTACCCGGGTGCGCAATCAGAAGATCGGCTATGTATTTCAGTCCTTCTATCTGCTGCCCCGCACCACCGCTTTGGAAAACGTGGAACTGCCGCTGCTCTACACCCGCGACCTGAGCCATAAAGACCGGGTGGACAAAGCCATGCAGGCTTTGGAGGTGGTGAGTATCGCGGACCGGGCCAGGCACTTTCCCAACCAGCTTTCCGGAGGCCAGCAACAGCGCGTCGCCATCGCCAGAGCGATCGTCAACGATCCCGCCTTTCTGCTGGCCGACGAACCCACCGGCAATCTGGATACCCGCACCAGCATCGAAGTAATGGCCCTCTTTCAGGCTCTGCACCGTGAAGGCAAGACCATCGTGCTGGTGACGCACGAATTTGACATCAGCCAGTATGCCACCCGCATCATCACCTTCCGGGACGGTCTGATCATCTCGGACGTGCCCAATTCCAATCCCCGCAACGCTATAGCCGACCTCGCCAAACTGCCGGTGCTGGACGACGTGGAGGAGGCCTAAATGTCAGTTTTAGGAATCATCCGCATCGCCCTTAAGTCTTTGACCCGCAATAAGACCCGTACCTTTCTCACCATGCTGGGCGTGATCATTGGCGTGGCGGCCGTGATCACCATGCTGGCCATCGGTGAGGGCGCCAAGAAGATCGTCGACGACCAGATCAGCAGCATGGGCACCAACGTGATCATGATCTCATCCAACTTCATGAGCTCCCAGAGTAATGTGCGTCAAGCCCAGGGGGGTGGAAACCTGCTGGAGATCGAAGACGTGCAGGCGGTCAAAGACCAGGTGGACGGAGTGCTGTATGCCTCCCCGGTCTATAACACCTGGGGCCAGATCAAATATGAAAGCAACAACTGGCGCAGCGGCATCATGGGAGTGGATGTGGACTATTTCCTGATCCGCGATATCAGTGCCGCCTCCGGAGACC
>JAGOIY010000112.1 GCA_017995405.1 Candidatus Cloacimonadota bacterium | reverse complement strand
TGAGATATGTGATTATGAGCTATTCAGGAAGCGCCGACTGCAGAGCTTGAGCGTAAAGAACCAGCCTGGCGTCTGATTGAAAAGCTCTTTCACTTGTCATTCCCGTGGAGGAGCTTGTGCGAAAATGCCGTCTTGGAGTTCAAAGCCCCTGGCCAGAATAGGCGTTTATCTCTTTGCCTGAAGGGGCTTTGGACTTACGTGCAGCATATCGAAGACATTTATCTCGCGGGTGTACTGGTTGAAGTCCAAGCGGCCCGGAAACTCGTTATCCTGCATACATTTATCGTGGCCGCTTGAACTCCAACGGGGATTCGCCTTATCACACCTACTTGAGCGCTCCTGGCCTCCATAATAAGCCTGCCAGAAGCCAGATCAGCAGCCACAGCAGGATAAGGCTAATCCCAAAAGCAAGGATGCGATTGGGCCGCGGATTGAAAAAGAGCTGAACTATGACGGGATAGCCGTCCGACCTTTGCCAGCGATCCAGATATCCGTCCAATTCTGGATCGGGACGGATCTGAATCAGTTCCATCAGCTGTTTGATATGCTTCTGATGATAGGCCCGGCCGGCCAGTTCGCCCTCAGCGCTGTAGAGGCTAAATCCTTTCTTATCAAAGCGTCTGATCGCTTCCCGGAGACCCCGGAAACCCCGGTCAAACAACTTCTCGAGACCGGGATCGGATGTGAGCTCCCAGGTCCTGTGCAGTTCTAAAAGGACCGCGGCGTGACCGTTGAGCACATAGGGGGCCTTGTCTCCGGGATATTCCATGAACCAGAGGCCGTCCCTACGCTTGTAGCCAGGATCCTCCATAGTGTTGATGGACATGGTGATAGTGAGCTCGGAGGGAGGTTTGAGGCTCTGGGCCAGAGCTTGGGAACGATGGAGCCAGACGCGCTCCCGGGTCAGTTTCCAGCGCCGCGCGCAAACCGTCATCGCTTCCGCCTGAGCCAAGGCGCTGTGCCAGGGAGCTTTCATCTCAAATTTGGGATAATCGAAATCGTAAGAGAGCCAGAGAGCTTTGCCCTTCCGGCTCATAGCTTTTCCCAGCCAGTCACTTAGCTTGATAAAACGGGCCCTGGCCAGTGAATCCGGCAGCTCTTCATACAACTGATTGGCCACAGAGGCCACGAAGAGGGGATTGTAGTGCTGGGAGCCGTCCGCGTAGGTCTGATATGGAATGCCGTCGCTATCCAGACGCTGGACCTGGTTTACTGGCCGTCCACGGACAAGCTGGCTGAGTTCCTCTCCCAGCTTGAGCAGACGCGTCTCGGCATACTGCCAGATGAAAGCGTGCAGGACGATGGCGATAACCAACGCCAAAGACCAGGGTCTCAGAATCGTCTCCTGATCACGAGGCTGAGGATGAAGAGCACAAACTCCAGCATCACGATATTGGCTCCGGTAGGAAGGTCCAGCCACCAGGACAGCGCGAAGCCTCCCAGCGCGGCTATCACTGCCACCAACGCACTGAGGACGATCACGATCGTGAGCCGCCGGGCCAGATTGAAAGCAGTCGCCGCTGGCAGAATGAGTTGCGCGCTCACCAGGATGATCCCGGCCGCCTTGAGATTGATCACGATGTTGGCCGCCAGCAAAGCCAGAAAGAGCCGGTTTACCAAAACCACCGGAACTCTATAAAATCCCGCCATCTCCGAATTGTAGGAGAGATAAAACAACTCCTTGTAGAGCAGTAGGATAAATCCCAGGCTCAGCAGCGCCAGGATGCCCACCCGGATCAGGTCTGCCTGGCTGACAAGCAGCACATTGCCAAACAGATAGCTGGCCAGATCAAAGCTGTAGCTCTTTTTCAGATTGATCAGGATGATACCCAGGGCCATCGAGACCGACAGGAAGATAGTGATCGTGTTGGCTTCTTCCAGCTTATGCTTTTGGGAAAGCCAGCCGATGGCCAGGGCTACCAGCACCACGAATGCCAGGGCCGTGAATTGGATATCCAGGCCCACCAGCAACGCGATCGCGATCCCGGCGAAGGCCATATGTGACAAGGCTTCACCCAGATAGGAGATTCGCCGCAGAGTCACAAAAGGCGAAAACATGGCCAGAGAAACGGAGGACAGCAGAGCTGCCAGAAGCGCGCGGACCAGAAAGCTGTAGCTAAGCATCGAGAATGGTGAATTGAGAGTGGAAAATTGAGAATGGAGGATTAGCAGGGGTTTCTGAGAAAATCTGAGTTCCATGTCCTGATTGGTCCAGGTGGAGCAGTTTCATCTGTGTCATCCGCTTGCTATTCATTAGTTTAAAGCAGAGGACAAGAGGTGGCATGCAGGCCCGAATGCCGATTTGGCACCTGATCTCCAGCCAAGCCTGGTCGCTCCGGTTCTGGTTCTGCGGGCAAGCTGTAAACCCTTTATGCTCTGTCTCTCTGTGCCTCTGTTTTAAAAGAACCCGCATCTCAGTACCTCTTCTCGATGATGCGCACCGCGTCTCCAAAAGTCTTATGGATGAGCTCGGCGTTGATCATTTCGGCATGATCGTGGCAGTGGAGACGGCGGTTGAGGCAGACCAGGAAGCTGCAGTAATCGGTGAGGGTGTGGAGGTCGTGAGAGATTGTGATGATGGTGCGGCCCTGTTTGTTGAGCTCTTTGAGGAGCTCAAAAAAGCTACGCACGCCGGGATGGTCCACCGAGGCTTCCGGTTCATCCAGGATGAGGTATTTGCTGCCGCCCACGATGGCCCGGGCCAACAGGACCCGCTGCATTTCTCCACCGGAAAGGCCTCCGATCGGTTTGCGGGCTTGTTCCAGGCACCCGGTAGTCCGCATGGCTTCCTGGGCCCGATCGCGTTGTTGACGGCTAAAGCGCTGCCCCAGTTTCAGTTCTCCTGCCAGGCCCAGCATCACGATATCGAGCGCCCGGGCTGGGAAGCGGCGGTCATACTCCTCTCTTTGAGGAAGATAGCCCATGGCATGGGTTTTCAGCCATTGCAGATGGGGCTCGCCGTCTATGCTGATGCTACCTTGCTGGAGCGGGATGAGGCCCAAAATCAGTTTTATGAGGGTGGATTTACCGGCCCCATTGGGACCAATAATCGCTACAAACTCGCCTTCGGCGATCTCGAGCTGGATATCTTCCAGGATGGGAATTCCCGCGATGGCATGATTGAGATCTTTGATCCGGATCATGGTTTGCCGGAGGGTTTCTCCTGTTTCCAGCTCAATTTCATGCGTTCCCAGTTACTCCAGATCAGATCGATAAGACGAGCCGAGCCAAGGCTTTGGCCCAGAGGATCCAGTTCCAGTAAAGCCAGGCCAAATTCATCGGCCAGCACCTTGGCGGAGCGTTTGTCCATCTGAGGCTCAACGAAGATGGCCTTGATCTTGTTGGTTTTGATCACTGCCCCCAGGAGAGTCAGTTCCCTGGCAGTAGGTTCCTGTCCGGGAGAGCTTTGCACCGTGCCCATGATCTGGACGTCGTAGTCTTTGGCAAACCAGTGAAAGCTGTCGTGATAGGTGATCAGGATCGGGACCGCGATCGCGGCACGCTCGCTGGTGATCTGACGATGCACGGCGGCCAGATCGTTGATCATGCGGGAGGTGTTGGCCCTGATGGTGGCTGCCTGGGACGGGAAGCGGGTCTGAAGCTCGTCGCTGAGCATGATTACCGCCCTCAGCATGAGCTGGGGAGAAAGCCAGATGTGAGGATTCATCCCGGCATGGGCATGGTCTGTTTCCACTGCCAGGGTGCTGTCGGCCTGAACCTGAGCCTGATCTTCCAGCTTGAGCAGTTTGGAAACATCGATCAGTTTGGCGGAGCGCTCCTCGAAGGCTCCGGTAAGTTCGGTTTCAAGTCCCAGTCCATTGATCACCAGCAGTTTGGCATCATCCAGGGACTTCATATCCGCCGGTTTGGCCGTCCAGGTGTGAGGTGAGGCTTTGGGTGGAATCAGGCTGCGCACCTGAATGCTGTCACCCACGATCTCCTGGATCAGGAGTTTGTAGGGATGAATTGAGGTCACGATGAGGGGACGGTTGTCCTTGACGCGAGGTCTGCACCCCAGCAAGGCCAGGCCCGCGATAAAAGTGACCATGATGATCACCATGATCCTTGGGGAGCGCTGCGAGCAGTTGTTTTTCATAAATTGTTACCTTCGTTTACCAGAGCATATGCAGGTAGTTGATAGAATCTTTGGGATTGATCGCGGGGCCAGACCGCAATCCAGCCCCGCTATCGGATTATTCCATCTCTCTGAGGAGTTGAGTGATCAGACGCACCCCCACTCCGGTAGCGCCGACGCTATACATGCCGGATTCACCGTCGCGGAGGGCTGTGCCGGCTATATCTATATGCAGCCAGGGTTTGTCTTCCACAAATTCACGGATGAAGAGAGCCGCTGTGATGGTGCCAGCAAAGGGACCACCGGTGTTTTTGAGATCGGCGATCTGGCTCTTGATGAGCTCTTTATAGTCTTCGTGGGCGGGCAGTTGCCAGATCTTTTCGCCGCTAAAGTCGGAAGCCGCTTTCAGCTTGTCCAGCCAGGCATCGTTGTTGGTGACCACGGCTGAGATCTGATTCCCCAAAGCACCCACCGCGGCTCCGGTAAGGGTAGCGATATCCAAAACCTTGTCCACGTGTTCTTTGGTGATGGCAAAGTGGATGGCGTCCACCAAAGTGAGACGACCTTCAGCATCGGTATTGATCACTTCGATGGTCTTGCCGGCCATAGAGCGGATCAGGTCTCCGGTGTGATAAGCGTCACCCGAGATCATGTTTTCACAGGCGGCCACGATGCCCACCAGATTTACCTTGAGCTTGAGAGTGGCGGCAGCGCTCATGGCACCTATCACCGCTGCGGCTCCAGCCATGTCGTTTTTCATGTTGACCATGCCCTGGGGGGTCTTGATGCAGTATCCACCGCTGTCATAGGTGAGACCTTTCCCGATCAGGCCGATCGTCTTGTTTTTGGCGTCGGGATTGCCGTTGTAGCGCATGATGATGAGACGCGGCTCGGCTTTGGAGCCTTTGCCCACCGCCAGAAAGGCGTCCATCTTGATGCGGCGGATCTTGTCCGCGGTGTAGATCTCGATGTTGAAGCCATATTGGAGGGCGGCTTTTTTGGCTGCTTCAGCCAGGGTTTCCGGATAGATCACGTTGGCCGGTTCGTTGACGAGCTGACGCGCCATATTGGTGGTCTCGGCAAAGATGCGTCCTTCCAGGATGCCGCGGTTGATATGGCGCGTGTTTTTGAGGTTGACTGCCAGGTGCAGCGCTTCGATGGCATGCTGTTTGTCCGTGCTCAGATACTTGGTGAATTTATACTCTGTCAGCAGGGCAGCTTCAGCCAGGACGTGACCAAACTGCACATCCCCGATCGGAATCTGGAAACCGGGAAACAGGTATATCAGCTTGGCATTGAACCGGATAGCGGCACGGGTGATATCGGCAAACAGCTTTCTCAGCCTGTCCGGTGTGAGGGCGGCAGGATCACCTGCCCCGCAGATCACGACGTTGGCCCGATGGCCATCCTGGACTGTCTGGAAGCTCTTCAGGGCCGCGTAATCCGGATTGTAGCCCTCGCTTTTGATATAGGCGGTTACGAGTTCCTTGTAGCTTTCGGGCAGGTACTCGATAGACTCGATTTTGCTTTTGTCGTCCAGCAGCAGTACCACGGTGTCCATGTGCTCCGGAAGCTTGCGCAAGAGATCGATCTTCATGTGGGGTTCTCCTTGTATGTTTATATCTTCAATATTGGTTAAGCGTTATGCGTTATGCGTTATGCGGTATGCGTTATGCGGGATGCATCATCAGAAGTCCTCGCTGAGGCTGAGAAAATAGGCGGGTTTGGAGATTTTGCTCAGGTTTGAGGCCCAGGCAATGTCCAGACGCAGGACCACGTATCCCAGGTTGA
>JAGOIY010000111.1 GCA_017995405.1 Candidatus Cloacimonadota bacterium | reverse complement strand
TCCTGCCAGAGCTTTTCCTCGTTTTCGGCGTCCAGAGAGGCGGTGATGTCGTCCAGGATCAGCAGTTGGGGATGTTTGATCAGGGCCCGGGCGATGGTGACGCGCTGTTTTTGGCCTCCGGAGATGCCGATGCCGCGCTGGCCTACTTTGGTTTGATCGCCATCCGGGAAGGAGGCGATCTCGTCGGCCAGTTGAGCGCTGTTTACAGCCAGTCTGTACTCATTATCGGAGGCGTTGGAAACAGCGAATCGCACATTGTCCTGGATCGTACCGCTGAAGAGCACCGGTTCCTGAGGCACGTAGGCCACGATCTCTCTGAGGGCGGTGATATCAAGTGCTTCGATGGGGATGCCGTTCACTTCGATGCGTCCGGACCGCTTTTCAAGCAGGCCCAGCATCAGGTTTACGAGGGTGCTCTTTCCCGCTCCGGTAGAGCCCAAAATCAGGAGCTTCTCTCCTTTGGCCAGCTGGAATCCGCAATCCGCGATCACGGGCTTGTCTTTTTCGGGATATGCGCAGACTACCTGGTCGAAGCGGAGGCTGTCAAAGCTCTCCACTTTGTGGGTTCCAAGCTGCCGTCTGGCCAGGCTGGGAAATCCGCGCATCTCCTCCAGACGATCGATATTGACGAAGGCCTGTTTGCCTGAAACAAAGAGCTGCGGGAGGTCCAGGAGCGGATAGATCATCATGCTGAGATAGGTGTAAAAGAGGAAGAAAGTGCCCACGCTGATCTCTCCTTTCACGGCCAGGTAGCCGCCAAAGAGGATCACGCCGATCTGGGCGAAGTAGTCTATGTATTCATAAATGAGGTGGAGGATGGCGTTTAGCTTCACCACGCTCATCTCGGTCTTGAAGCGCTTGGCCAGGGCGGTATCAAAAAAGCGGTTGTATTTTTCCTCGCTCACAAAGGCTTTCACGATCCGGATGCCGGAAAAGCTCATCTCCAGCTGGTTGTTGATGGCGCTGATGGCCTGCTGGTTGCGCTCGAAATTCTTATAGAGCTTGTCTGAGGTCACATAAAAGACCACCATCATCAGAGGCAGCGGCGCGATCGAAAAGAGGGTGAGTTTGGTGCTGACGCTGAACATCACTATCAGGCTGAAAAGGATCATGGAGCCTGAATTGACGGCCCTGAAGATACCGGAGCAGAGGAACCAGGAGATCTTGGGAAAGTCCGAAAGGTCATCCGTGAGGCGGGTGACGATATCGCCGGTGCGGTATTTCTGGAAAAAGATGAAGTCCTTGTCCGTGATGGCGTTGAAATACTTCATCCGCAAGAGATGCTCGAAGCGGATATTCACCCAACCCCGGAAGGCGGGATAAAATCCTGTGATCAACTGCGCCAGGCCGATGGCCATAAACATCCAGATCACGCGGTTCACGGCCCCCATCGGTTCAGGATATTTCTGGGGACTGGTGAGGATATCGCGCAGGAGGTCGATGAGCCTTCTAAACACGATGGGGTAGGCGATGGAAACCGCTGAGGACCCCAGCGTGAAAAACAGCATGATGATCAGGAACCAGCGCTGGGTGTACCACTGCCTGGCAATCCAGGCCAGATGGGGATTCATCCTCTTCAGGAGGCCGCGGGCGAAGCGTTTACTCATTAACGGCCTCCCCTCTCAACATCTGCAGCTCCACCAGCTTACGATATTCGGGAGACTTGTGCATCAGCTCGTCATGAGTGCCGCGGTGGATGATCTCCCCCTGGCTGAAAAAGAGAATCTCGTCGGCATCCATTACCGAGGTGAGCCGATGGGCCACGATCACGGCCGTGCGGCTCTCAAACACGCTGTCCATACTGCGCTGGATGCGTGCTTCCGTCTGAGGATCTATGGACGCGGTAGCTTCGTCCATCACGATCAACTCGGCATCGAAAGCCAGGGCCCTGGCAAAACTGATCAGCTGCTTTTCGCCCTGAGAGACGTTTTGGCCCCGTTCCGCCAGCTCGGTATTGAGCCCATCAGTCTGGGCTTTGATCAAATCGTCCAGTTGCACGATGTTGATGGCGTCCCTGACTTTGGATTCTGGAACGAGGTCGTTATAGACCCGCACGTTTTCCAGGATGGAGCCAGGGAATAGAAAGATGTCCTGCAGGATGAGGCCGATCTTGGCCCTCCAGGCCCTGAAATCCAGGTCTGACAGCGCTACTCCGTCGATCCGGATAGCACCTTTCTGGATAGGGTAAAAGCCGCATAAAAGGCTCACAGTGGTGGTCTTGCCACTGCCGGAAGCTCCTACCAGGGCTACTTTCTTGCCTTTGGGGATAGTGAAACTGACGTCCTTGAGGATCCAATCTTCGTCTTTGTAGGCAAACCACACGTGGTCAAAGCTGATGTCATGCTCAAACACGGGAGTTTGGGTGCCGGTGAAGAGCTCTTCTTCGGTGCCCAGTTCAGTCAGATCGAGAATGCGCCGCAACGATACAAAGGAGCGTTGAATCTGCATGACGTTTTCGGAGATCTGCATCAGCGGCCAGATCATGCGGTTGAGATACTGCACAAAGATGATCAAGGTGCCCAGAGTGACCGCTCCGGCTATGATCTTGGGGGCCGTGAGGCTGATCACCAGAATGATGAAAGCCACTTGAAAGATAAAAGTAAAGAGGCTCTGAGAGCCGTACTCCGTGAAGGAAGTGCGGGTCTCCAGCTTGTATTTGTCGTAGGAGGCCATCCGGAGGTCTTCCACCACGCGCTTTTGCTGGTTGAGAGCCTGGATCATCGGCATCCCCTGCACGTAATCAGTGATGCGGCCGGTGATATCGGCATACTTTTCCCGGATAAGCCTATAGAACTTCGAGAGATAGCGGATCAGGTAATAGTAGCCCACGATCGCAGTCCCCATGGCGGGCAGGATCCAAATTGTGACCTGCCACTGCCTGATAAACAGGACCACAAAGACTCCGATAAAAAAGAGGAAGTTGCCGATAATGCGGATGGAAAGCTCTGAAAACAGTACCTTTACACGCTCGCTGTCACTCTCCACCCGGGCGATCAGTTCTCCCACGGACTGGCGATTGAACCATTCCACCGGCAGAATGAGCAAGTGCCTGAACACACGGCCTTTGAAGTTGGTGATCACTTTGATGCCCAGGCGGGACAGCAGCACGATCTGCAGATAGGAAAGCAGCCCGGAAACCAGCACCACGCCTACAAATATCATCCCATATCTGAAGGTCTGGGTCATATCTCCAGCCGGAACGCTCTTGTCCACTATCAAGGCCAGGATGAGCGGATCTACCAGTTGCAGGGAACTGGTGATCAGCATGGCCATCAATCCAAAGAACAGCAATCCCTTGTCCTGCTTCACATAAGGATAGAGGAGCCTGAAGTAGTAGGATAGGTTCTGTTTTTGTTCTTTCATGGTGGTCCATACGCTTTTGAGAGTTGATTTATGAGCGGAAGCCGAGGCCGCGAAATAGATCGCGCCCGGCTTCGGCAAGCCGGGCGGATGAATAGTAAGACCGAAAACTGGTCGGGATGAGAGGATTCGAACCTCCGACTTCTCGGTCCCGAACCGAGCGCGCTAACCGGACTGCGCTACATCCCGACGGGGTTCGCTCAAACTTTTTTTTGGAGAGATTCTGTCAAGCTTATTCTTTGCCGATCGCCTTCAGAAGGCGCTCCGCTTCCTCAGCGGTGATTTTCCCGCTTTCCAGCATGGCCAGGATCTTGAGGCGGCTGCGATCGGCCACGCTTTCCTTTTCTTCCTCAAAGCCCATTCCCGCCATGCCTCTAAGGCCAGCGTTTTTGAATACTTTGCGGAGTTGTTCTCCCACCCCGCGCAGCTCCTCCTGCACATTATGCATATGCTCCTTCACGCGCGGACCGCGAAACTCGTGTTCCACTTTCACTCTCACCTTTTCCATGATGGTCCCCAGGGTCTGGGAAAGCTCTTTGGCGATATCTTCCACCCCGGAAACGACCTTGTCCTTGGTCTCATTGACGTCGAAACCGGCCACGAGGCCCTTGAGCTTGTCCATCGCTTCGTTCAGGGAGCTTTTGATCTTATCTTCATCGATGCTGAGGGTGAGCCTGGCCACATAGTCGATCACGGAGTTGAGGCGCTTGAGCACATCGTCCTTGTCTTCAAAGGTCTTGGAGCTGTTGATGGAAGCCTTCAGTTCATCCAGTTTGAGGCGCAGGAAATCCAGATTCATGTTGCCGTCGGAGCTCAGCTTGATGAGGCCGTTTTCGGTCTTTACCTTGATTTTGCTGCCGTTTTCACCCCGCCAGACACGGTAATTGCCGTCCTCACTTTCGATCTGTGCATCCACCTTGCATTTGAGCGCGCCATTCTCCGTCTCGGCTTCCAGATTGAAGTCAAAATCCAAGGGCATGACCAGATGGATGATGCCATTCTCGCTGGTAAAGCTGAAATTTCCTCCTTCCACCGGCAGAGTCTCATAGTAGATGACACCGTTTTCGCTGTTGATCTCCACGCTGGGGAACTGGGCAGAGCGGATTTTGACAGGGCCGTTCTCGCTCTCCAGAAAGAGTTTATCTCCCTGCAGCGCTTCAGCGGAAAGAGCGCCGTTTTCCATTTTGATCTTCACAGCTCCCATGCAGTTTCGGAGTTTCACAGGTCCGTTCTCGCTTTCCAGGACCATCTCGCCTTCACAGTTGCTGACGATCAGGGGGCCGTTTTCGGTGCGGGCGTTCACTCCATTGCCTATGCCCATGATGTTCATCGGCATGTTTTCTGTCTCGGCATCCAATCTCAGGTTGGAAGGCACGCGCAAGCTGACCTTGATCCTGTGCCCGTCCCAAATGTTCTCTCTGAAGTCCGGAAGGCAGCCCAGATGAATCCTGGCCACACCGTCCTCGATTTTTACATCAAACAGCTCTTGCGGGTCCTCAAGCTCGGAAGCTTCGAAGGGCAGCTCCGCTTCGATGTTGATTTCAAGCTCCTCCTGACCCTCGACGGTAAGGGGGGCCATATCGTTTACGAGCCTGATCTCACTGATGCCCTGAGCTTCGTACTTGTAGGTGAATTTGGCGTTTTTCATGGTTTTCTCCTTGTTTCAATCATGTTTATCGCTTCGTCCACGGATACAAAACCCTGCTCCAGATCGCTGAGAATATCCGAAAAACCACTGGAGGCGGGTTCCTCCCGTGCGATTACCCGGATGATCTCCGCCAGGCGGTTTTTGACCGTGGGGTATGATATCTTCAGGCGCTTCTCCATCTCCCGGATGTTGCCCTGAACCACAATAAAGAGCTTAACAAAGGCCATCTGCTCAGCACTGAGACCACTGAGCCAACTAGCGGCAAAATCGCCTTTGAAGCTGATATCGCAGGCGGGGCAGTGATACTCCCTCACCCGCAGTTCTTGTTTGCAAATCGGACAAGCCGTGATTTCCATTATGGACTCCTCAATAAGGATGAGGTCAGAATTAAAATATCTGAGATAATGTCAAGATAAATCTTAAAAATCTTAATGTATGTTTTGATATAATGGATTTATGCGTGCTTAATCGCCTTGTTCTTGTCCGTCTCTTATCGGTTCAGAGGAGCTTTGGGCATAGCACATCGGACCCAGGAGCCAAAAATGGCTGTTGGGCCGGGGATGGTATGGGGCAGGGGCCTTTATACAAGCAGGAGAGGGTTTAGAGTGTTTCCCGCGGATTACACAGATTGGCGCGCAGAGCTCATGGATCATGTTATAGGGGAGGGGATTAGAGGGTTAAGAGATTATTGAGTCGTTCTCGCCTGGGAGCTTTTGGGGGAACTGGAGAAACCAGAGACTGACCCAGACCAGTTGGAGTTCAAGCGGCCTGAGTAAGTGTATATATGGCAGCGAGTTTGCGGGCCGCTTGGACTTCAACCAGTACACCCGCGAGATAAATGCCACCGATATACTGCTTGAAGTCCAAAGCC
>JAGOIY010000009.1 GCA_017995405.1 Candidatus Cloacimonadota bacterium | reverse complement strand
TGATGATCTTAGCTCAGATGCCACTCTCCTCTATCATCGCTCGGGCCTGGTCCAGCCGGGACATAATTTCCAGCAGTTTATCGGCGGACGCGCTGATCTCTTCGTAGCTTTTGCTGAGTTCGGGATGAGGTTGAGCGTCCATCACGGTTTCCAGACGGTTGAGGGAGAGGTTGATCACGCAGAGCGGAGTATTGACGTCGTGCATGATCTTGCGGACCAGGCTGAGCAGCTCTGATCCGGTGGCTTGAGTCTGATCGATCATAGGTTTACCTGCCAAAGCTGGAGGGCTGAAAGCGCTTGATTGCGAATTCAGCCCTGCATTATGTGATTATTGATGGGTTTAGATATTCAGACAAGCGCGAACGTTTGCGGTTCCATTAATTAAAGCCCTGGCTGATGGCGTCGCCCAGATCGAAGATGGGAAGGTAGATGATCACGATGATGCCACCCACGATGGCGGCCATGATCACGATCAGGAGCGGCTCGATGAGTGAGGTGAGGCGGTCGATGACGCTATCCACCAGCTTCTCATAGAACTGAGCGGCTTTACCCAGCAGCTTGTCCATATCTCCGGTTTCTTCACCGGTGGCAATCATCTGCAGCAGGGTGGGAGGGAATAGTCCCGTCTTGCGGAAGGCATTGGCCACTCCGTAGCCTTCTTTCACCATCACACGGGCTTTGCGCACACCACCTTCCACGACGGCGTTCTGGACCACGTTTTCGGTGAGTTCCATGGTGTCCATGATCGGCACCCCGGCAGCCATGAGGATGGAGAAGGTGCGGGAGAATTTGCTCATGATGGAGTTGGAGAGCACTCTGCCGATCACGGGGATTTTGAGTTTGAAGGCATCCATGGCATAACGTCCGCGATCCGTGAGATACACCAAAAAGAGCCCGATGACAGCGGCGATCACGATCAGGATAGTGGCAAACACATTGGCCACAATGAAATTGGACACCTTGATAGCCATGACGGTGGGAGCGGGCAGATCGGCACCGAAGTCTCCATACACCCCCGCGAAGAGCGGAATGATGTAATAGAAGAGGGCCCAGGTCACAAAGCCCAGGAAGACGAGGATGAAGATGGGATAGGCCATGGAAGACATCACCTTGCGGCGGGTATCCTCGATCTTTTCCAGATAGTCGGAGAGTTCATCCAGCACGGTGTGCAGGGTACCGGAGACTTCCCCGGCCTTCACAAGGGCCACATAGAGGGGATTGAACACCCCGGGGTGCTGTTCCATCGCCTCAGAGAGCGAAAAGCCTTTGCGGATGTCGTCTGATAGCTTGCGCAGGACGCGTCCGAAGCGTTTGTTTTTCTCTTCCTTTTCGAGGTCGGTGATGGCCTTTTCGATAGTGAGACCGGCGGAAAACATGGTGGAAAGCTGCCGGGTGAAAAACACCAGGGTCCTCAGCGACACGCCGGTGCGCCATTTATAGACCTGGAGCATCAGTTTGTCGAAGAGTGAGAGCTTACCTTTGAAGGCACCTTCGGCAGCGGCTTTGACGCTGATGATGGTGCTGCCTTCTTTGGCCAGTTTGTCCACCGCCATGTCCAGAGTATCGGCCTTTAGAATGCCTTCCACTCTGGCGCCTTTGGCGTCCTTAACGATGTACGCGAAATTTGGCATAGTGCTTACCTTTTATCTTGTAAACTTATTCGATTACGGTCATTTTGATGACTTCGCGGATGGTGGTCAGGCCACGTTTCATCTTAGAAATAGCGGCGTCGTGAAGGGTGCGCATCCCGCTGCGCAGAGCGGCGTCGCGAATGAGGTCCTGATTGCCGCCTTCATAGACGAGCCGGCGGATTTCAGCATCCACGGTGAGCAGTTCAAAGATACCGGTACGTCCTGAGAAGCCTGTGTTGTCGCAGTGGACGCAGCCTTTGCCCATCTTGAATTTGATCTGGGAGGCCTCTTCCGGGGTGAGCCCGCAATCGCTGATCTCCTGAGCGGTGGGAGCGTAATCGTCGATGCAGTAGGGGCAGATCTTGCGGATGAGGCGCTGGGCCATCACCAACGAGAGCGAAGAGCCCACCAGATAAGGCTTGATGCCGATATCGATGAGACGGGTGACGGTGGAGGGAGCGTCGTTGGCGTGGAGGGTGGAAAACACGAGGTGACCGGTGAGCGAGAATTTGATCGCGATGTCGGCAGTCTCTTCGTCGCGGATTTCACCGATGAGCACGATGTCCGGGTCCTGACGCAGCACGGAACGGAGAGCTGATCCGAAGGTGAGGCCGATCTGTTCTTTGGTCTCGATCTGGGTGATGCCTTCGAGGCGGTATTCCACGGGGTCTTCCACGGTGATGATATTGGATTCGATGTTTTGAATCTCTTTAAGCGCGGCGTGCAGCGAGGTGGATTTACCGCTACCGGTGGGACCGGACACGATGATGATCCCATAAGGGCGGCGAATGATCTTGGCGAAGATCGCCATATCCTCTTCTTCAAAACCGAGGGTGCCGAGTTTGAAACCAAAGTCACCTTTGTCCAAGAGACGCATCACGACTTTCTCACCCAAAACGGTGGGAGTAATGGACACACGGACGTCCACGCTCTTCATGGAAGTCTTGAGCGCGATGTGACCGTCCTGAGGCAGACGGCGTTCCGCGATGTTGAGCTTGGACATCACCTTGGTGAGCGAGACCACCCCGGCATGCATACCGATGGGAGGGGTCATCACTTCACGCAGGGCGCCGTCGATGCGGTAGCGGATGCGGGAGGTCTTGATGAGGGGTTCGATGTGAATATCGGTGGCGCCGGCTTTGATGGCTTCATTGATAATCAGGTTCACCAATTTGACCACGGGAGCGTCGGCTGAAGTAGAAGCGTTGGCGATGGTGATTTCGTTTTCGTCTTCATCCACGGCCACAAAGTCAAATCCGCCCACGGCGTCTTCCACCTGGGATGTAGTGCGGATGCTTTTATAGTATTTCTCGATGGTATCATGCAGGGCAGAATCGCCAATCAGCTCTGGTTTGACGTTTTTGCCCAGCAGTTTTTTGAGGCTGTCCAGGACGGTGAGGTTTTCCGGATCGGCGATTCCCACCACGATGCCGTCTCCTTCTTCCCGGAGAGCAATCACGCGGTTTTCCAGCGCGTAGGGCTCGGGAATCAGAGACACGATTTCCAGATCGAGGTCCATCAGTTCGCGGTCTTCCACGATGTCATAGCCCAATTGCATCTGCAGGGCGCTTAGCAGGTCTTTTTCTCTCAGGTATCCAAGCTTGATCAGCGTTTCGCCTAATTTCAGGC
This sequence comes from Candidatus Cloacimonadota bacterium, assembly GCA_017995405.1. Taxonomy (GTDB): domain Bacteria; phylum Cloacimonadota; class Cloacimonadia; order Cloacimonadales; family Cloacimonadaceae; genus UBA3900. Next base: position 25,491 of record JAGOIY010000009.1, on the reverse strand, counting down.
CGAAATTGGTCTGCTTGATCATGGCCTCTTTTACCTGATCTTCATTTACAAAGCCCTCATGCACCAGCACTTCGCCGATGCGGGCAAACTGGGGATTATAGGTCATTCACTCATCCTCTGTGTTGTATTCTTAAATCTAATGGCCTGGGGCCAGCTTGGGGTCTATAAATCTCCTCGTAGGGTCGAGTTCCAGTTTAATAGTGTTATTGGAAAAAGAGCGCCGGAAGACCGGGATCTCCCGGCGCCATATATCTTTAGCTATTGTTTAGAAGGGAGGAGCAGGCGTCCAGTAGCGATAAATGGCCACGTCCGTCTGATCCGTGACTGCCGTACCCAGGATACGGCCAATGATGGAGCCGGTCGTCTGTCCGGGAGATTGTGCCTGAGGGTCTCCAGCCGGACATTCCAGCCGGTGGAACCTGATCTGGCCCCATGCCCAACCGGCATAGTTGCCAGTGCCATAGCTGCCGTCGTCGGTCTTGATCATCCAGACCGGCGCGGCGGGATAGTCATTGTTGAAACCTGGTATGGCCACAAACTGTCCCTTGGTGCTCACCAGCATGATCTCCTGATTGCCGATCAGACAGCCCTGGCCGTCGGTCAGCACGCAATAGATCTCGGTGGACTTCCAGTCCGGGGAAGTATCGCCAAAGTTTAGTGATTGCGGGTTGGCCTGGATCTCGAAACGGGGATCATTCAAAGGCAGAGGCAAAGTGGCATAGCCTTGCACGATGGCCCCTGTGCCAGAACCTGTGGTGGCCTGGATAGTGATCATCTCGTTGGTGTGAACACCGGAATAGGTGACGATCGTATAGGCAATGGCTGCCATTGAATCGTCCTCCACACTCACGTTGCCCACATAGCCGTTACCTTCAATGGTACAGCTGGTGGTGTTGTTGATGATCTCAAAGAACACCGAGGTGTTTTTATCGACGGGATTACCATGGATGTCATACACTTCCGCGCCTGCAATCACGCGCCACAGACCACCGCCCATGTTCTGACCGGTGTTGAAGCGGCCAATGAATGGCGTGATTGTAGCGGGTGGACCGGCATGGATGAGGATGTTGGCCTTGGTAGCCCGGATCCAGCTGCTGTCGGATTCTCTGATATGAGAGGCCCTCACTACCAGCACGCCGGATTCGGGGCCGCTGTTTACCGAGATTTGGGCCTCACCTCCGGTGGACATGACCATCACCGAATCATTGGGAGGCTGGTTGTTGAGGTTGGCTCCTTCGGGATGGGGGTCATTGGGGTTGTTCCACAGCAGCCTGAACCAGACCTGTTTTTGGGTGTCGATCAGATTGCCGTTGATATCGCGAAGCTTGACCCTCAGGATGGCGGATTCGGTGCCACCAGTGTTGGCGACGCTGAGGTCGATCTGGGTATCCTGAGTGAAGCTGATGGAGTGAATCTCGCTGGAGGTGACGCTGAAGATCAATTGGGTGATCAGGGTGTCGCCATTGGCGGATGCCTGAATAGTGGCCGCGCCAGCCTGGAGGCCCGGGATCAGTCTTGTGATTGCCTTGCCGTCGGCACCTGTGTTCACAGTGATGAGCTGGGTAGTATTCATAAAGGTACCCAGATCAGTGGTGAACTTAACAGGCTTGGTCTGGCAGGCATTGCCATGCAGGTCGTTGAGAGTGGCATAGAGCTTGATCTCATTGGCGCTGTCCACTGGATTGGTCTGGGTCTCGGTGGAGTCGCCATCGGCAAATACATAGGAGCGCAGATCGATCACAGCCGGAGCACCGGCCCTGATGACCACTTCCCGCTCGCTATAGACGGTTCCGATAGCTGCTCTGATCAGGGCATTTTCCATGCCGGGTGAGGTGGTGGAAGTAGCGCCGGAGTTATAGTTCACCGTGGCCCTGCCATTGGTGGTTTTGGCAACCACTGATACGCCCAGCACGTTTCCAGCCGCGTCCACAAATCTGCCTTTGGAGCAGGTGAAGGTGACCAGCGTATTGTTGGGGACATACTCGTCCAGCACGTTTTTGACGGCCGCGCTCACCTCGGTGGTCTGCATGACGGTCATCGGGAAGGGATTGAGAGTGGACTGGAATTCCAGAGTGACGCTATCGATATCTGGCACAGGGAGAATGTTCACCGTCACGGTCTGGGTTGCTTCGGAGAGGACCACAGTGGGGTCTTCGTCGGAGTATTTGCGGACCACGGCAGTGACCTGCGCTTCACCGGCCACACCAGCATCCCACAGAGTAGTGGTAGCTACACCGGTGCTGTCGGTGGGCACGTTGGTCAGGATCCGGCCAAGAGTGGTCTTGAAGCTCACAATCTGATTGGGAACGCCAAAGCCTTCACCATCTTCCACCAATACTTTGATCAGAGAGTAGGTGATGCCATAATCCGCGTAGATGATATCCGGGGTGGCGGATATATCGTCGATATAGCGCTCGGATGAGATGGGCACCGGCTCCTGGTCGATAACGACGGGGATGTTGCGCCGGTCGCATGAGGTGGCCAGCATGACAAGCAGCAAGGCCATAATAGTGATAATGGGGATGCGTTTAGTCTTCATTGTTCACCCCTTATTTTTGGGAATTCTGATTGTCTTCGTATTCGATCAGAGCACGGGTGAGACGCTCGTCGACCTTGGGTTCCGGGCTGGGTTCGGTGATCGAGACCAGGCGGGGAGTGATCTCCATGATCAGGTCGGTGTTCTCAACCACTTCATAACGATGCTGGAAGAGCCTGCCGATGAAGGGAAGGTCTCCCAGGAAGGGAAGCTTGGAAGTCTTTTGGCTGATGTTGCTGTTCAGCAATCCGCCCACGATGATTTTCTGCTCGTTGGGAACGGTCACGGAGGTAGTGACGCGGCGCACTTTGGTGCGGGGCACATAACCACCCACCAGATCAGTCACGGAGCTCACTTCGGGAGCGATAGTGGCGGTGATCAGGCCATCCTGATTCACGGAAGGCATGACCTTGAGAATGATGCCTACCTCTTCGCGCTCCACTTGGATCTGCTTGTCATTGTCGGTCACCACGAAGGGTACCACTTCACCGATGTGGATGGTGGCCTCGGTGCCGTTGAGAGCGGTGACGCGTGTGTCTGTAAGCAGCTTGGCGGCATTGTTTTCCAGCAGCCAGTCGATGGTGATATCGAAGGCGGTGAGCTGGCGGCTGAAATGACCAATGTCTTTCAGGCCGTTGATGCGCTGGAAATACTGCTCGTCAGGAAGCTGTTCGAAATCGGTGGGGTCGCCGTGAGGAAGGTAGCCATCTACATCGGTATAATTGTAGGGAAGGCCGCTGCCGCGGGCATTGGTGGGGTCCTCAGCCAGGATGGTGGTGAGGTGGTTGAGGCGGCTCCAGTCGATACCCATCTTTTTGGCGTTGCTGAGATGGATCTCGATGAGGCGGACCCTGATCTCGATCTGTTTCTGTTCCAGATCGATTTTGGTGACCAGGTCCTGGATATTTTTGAAGGTCTCGGGGTTGGCATAGACCATGATGGCGTTTTGACCTTCCAGAGGAACGATCACGCCGTTGGTGTTCTCAAGGGACCTTGCCACCTTCTGGGCGTCCAGGTTTTTGAGGTAGATAATGTTGCTGCGTTCGCCGGATTCTTCCATGATGTTTTGTTTGTTGCCCACCAGGAAGGTGTTTTCGCCCAGGACGCGATAGGCAAGGCCAGAAGCTCTGGCTACCAGGGACACGGCGGTTTCGATCGGAACGTCTTTGATATTGATGGTGACGCGGCGTTCTTCTTTCTTGTCGCCAGCCTGACCGGGATCGACAGCCAGCACGATATTGGTGCCACTCTGACGGGCCAGGGCGTTCATGACCGAAGACAGCGTGGCGTCGTCGGCGTTATAGCTCACCTTGGTGGTGAGTTTGTTGGACTGCGCCATCATCGATACCGCCAGCCAGGCCATGGCCAGCAGCAGGATGATCCGCAGGAAAGGTTTTGAGCTTGGAGTTAATCTCATTGGTTCTCCCATATATTCCATATTATATTGATCTAAAAGTTGCCAGACTGGAGTTCAGAAGGATTGATCGTGCTAAAATCCGGCATAGGCGGACGTGGCGCTACCTGAGTGGTATAGGTGGAGCCGTTGAAGTAATAGCGGATCCAGTCTGTGCCAATCTCTGTGATGCGCCGGCCTTCCACCACGTCACCGATAGTGGCATAGTAGTTTTGGTCACGATACTCGATTGTGGCTATCTTGTTGCCGTTTTCAGTGATCGACGTGGAGGAGAGGCGGAAGGTGTTTCTGAGGTTATCTACAAACTCTCTTTCCAGATCGAGTCTATCCTTGATGATGTTGCCCTGGCGCAAGGGATCGCGGTTGATGCTGAACACAAAGGTCTTGCGGTCCTGGATGGACTTTTCGATGCCTTTGATCTTGCTCAGCAGGGTGTCCGAGACGGATTCCTTGGAGTGGATCGATTGCTGGGGCACGTCCTTGGCCTTGAAGTAGTTGGTATAGAGGCGGATGCCCAAAACCAGGAAGATGATCACGATCAAGGTGATGGCGAAGTCTTTCACATATCTCAGCTGCACTTAGGCCTCCTTTTTAACCTTGAAGATGGAGAGCTCAAGCATGATCCGATACTTGGAGACGGCGGTATCCACAGTCTTCTTGTTGCCGTCTTCTACCTGGGCGGGAGTGACGTCGATGGCATGGATCTTGATGATGTTGTCCAGAGCTTCCAAATCGGAGAGGAATTGCCCCATCTGCACGAAGGTGGCTTCCATCTCCAGATTGTAGGTGGTTTCAAGGAGTCCGGGCAGCGAGAACTTGTTGCTGTCGGACAGTTTGTTGATGGAGATCTTACGTTCGTGGGCAAGCTCGCCGATCCGCTTCTTAAACTCGTTGATCTCGTCAAAGGTGAAGCCCCCGGAACGGGAAAGGCTGTTGTCTATGATCAAAGAGAACTGGGAGAGCTGCTCGTCCATGATGCGGGCGCTGTTGAGCTTCTCCTGGGCTACCTTGATCTGCTCGTCATACTCTCTGACTTTCTTGAGGTTGGACTGCAGGTTATTGGCGCTGGCTGTGAAGATCAACACGGCTATGAGCACCATCAGCAGGATGAATACGATGTACTTTTCTCTCATCGTTGTTCACCTCCGGGAGTACTCGGCACTTCCTTGCTGTAACACTCGATCACGAATTCCATAATCGCCGTATCCTTGACCATCTGTTTGGTGATCAGGCCGGATTTGATCTGTGGGAAGTCGTTGCTGATCTCGGGGTTGGATTTCAACCGCAGGATAAACTCATTGATCAGGTCCAGTTCACGCACGTTGTTGTCCACGGGGGTGATGCCGTTGAGCGTCAGCACTCCATTGGCGAAGGTGAACTTGCGCACGGCCAGCTTGTTGTCGATTTCCTGAGACAGGGCCACCAGCTTGTTGGCCCAGAAGATACGGTTGTTGAAGGTTTGTTCGAGGCGATCGAGGTCCTGGCTGGAGAGATAGTCATCGCTGGTCTGAAAGCTCTCAAGTTGTCTTTCGGTTTCCTTGAGGAACTTGCGGCGGCTATCCACCTTGGCTCCCAGACGGGAAGACAGCACGAAATGGACGCCCAGGATGATCAAGGTGCCCAGCACGAACACGGCTATAGCCTGATAGAAGTTCTTCTTTTCGCGCTCGGTCTGGATCTTGAGATCACCGTATTTGTTGAGGTTTATTTTGAAGTAAAACGCGTTGTTCATACTTATATCCTATTCCGCCCGCATGGCCAGGCCGATAGCCAGCGCCAGCTGAGGGTCTTTTTTATCCATGAATTTTTCCGGCATCTCCACGTTGATGAAGGGCATGAAGACCTCGGTGGGGATGCTGACCTTTTCCTGGATATACTCCAGCAGACCGCGCAGCTTGGAAGTGCCGCCCATGATGTATACCTTGCGAAAATCACTGTTGCCGGCCTCTTTCACATAGAAGCGCAAAGAGCGGCGGATTTCTTCCACAATGGCGTCTTCGGTGGGCTTTTCAGTGATGTCAAGCATGCTGAGGGTGCGGACCTCAGGGTTGCTGGGATCTTCCATAAGCCCCCATTCGAGCTTGTAGTTCTCGGCGTCATTCCATTCCAGCTGGCGCTTGCGCATGATATCACGGGTAAAGTGATATCCGCCATAGGGTATGTCGCGGGAAAAGAATTTGGCTTCGGGACCCCAGATCACCATATTGGTGCGATGGGCCCCCAGATTGAGCAACACATACACGCCGTCTTCCACATAGGCGTTGAGGGCAAAGCTGTTGGCAACCGCCAATGAATCGATGTCCACCAGGTTGGGTGAGAGTCCGGCAGTCTGGAGGATATTGGTGTGTTCATTGAGCAGTTCCTTGGAAGTCGCTCCCAGCAGGATGTTCATGTTGTTGGTCTTCTCTTCCACACTCAGCACCTGGTAATCCAGCACCATGTCCGATCCGGAAATGGGGATATGCTTTTTGGCTTCGAAGAAAAGGGCGGATTCCAGCTCCTCGTCAGGAAGGAAGATGGTCTTGATCTGCTTGATACTGGTGTTGTCGCCGCCGACGGAGGTGACCAGATGCTGTACCTTTTTGGGGTTGATGCGCAGCGTCTTAAGGATCTCCACGAGGACGGGACCATAACGTTCAGGACGCAGATCGCTGGGAATATACTCCACTCCCTGAGCGACGGTGGGCCGGATCTCATAATTGAGCAGCTTAAAGCCTTCGTGCAGTCTCTTGAGGTGGACTACCTTGACGCTGTGGCTGCCGAGATCGATCCCGACCGACTCCTTGAACTTAAGCGTTTTTTGTTTCTTCATAGTTCCTCTTATCTATGACGTTAATTTATAATCTGAGAAGGTATGAGTCTCGGGCTCCGGATCTCCCATTTCACAGCCGCGAAGGGGGTTTCATCCTTGCGGTTGATCTCTGGGAAGTCGATGGGAGACGTCTTGTAAAACCTGTCGTCGTAATGATAATTCTTCTGATAGCCTACGCCGGTACCAGAAGCTCCGGGAGCGTGCTGGGTAGCCATCTGGAAGCCCAGGACGGGATCGGTCTGGAGGGTGCCGGTGGGTGAGCTGGTGCCACCGCAGAAGTCGATGGGCTGATTCCAGATCCCGGAACTGTTGGGATAATCGGCGTCGGTATAGTTGCGGTGGACAAAACCTCTACGGCGCTGTGAGATGGAGCCGTGGACGTTGATATATCCCCGCTCGCAATAGGGGAAGCGCTCCGGCCAGAGCGGATTGTACCAGGGATAATCAAGCAGCGGAGGCCAGACGGCCGAAGAGGTTTGCGGATAACGCCTGCGATGCAGATCAATCTTTGTAAAGATGGTGTTGCCGATCCTGTAATCCGGTGTGGAGGGATGGGGGTGCTGATATTCAAAGGTAAACACACCGTCCTTGCGGGCGTTTCCATGTCCGTCACCCAGGGCGGCCATAGCGGCATAGATCCAGACTCCGCCAAGGGGATTCCCGGTGGTGGGACCGCTGGTTTCCTTGTAACGCAGAGAGTCGATCGGACTGCGGTAACCGTATTTGACCAGAATAGACTTTTCAGAGACCAGCCCCACCACGTCTCTGCGGTTGGCGGATGGACTGTCGCCGCGGGGAGTGCCCTGCAATAAAATGTCGCCTATAATAAAGAGAGTGTCACCGCTGCCCCAGGTCTGATATCTGGAGAAGTTGCCTTTCAGCCACAAGCGACCATACACAAAGCGGGATTTGTTGATCGTGGACGAGGAGCCCAGATTTACCCACACGGTGTCTCGCACCGTGTATTGATTGGTCCAGGCAGGTTCACCCTGTCCCGGAGGAAAGCTGTTGTTGGTATAAACATCGGCAAACTGCCGGATGGGGTCCTGAATGGTCCCCAGCATGGCCTGGGCGCTCACGCCATCCACATCGGCATAGACGATCTTGTTGACGTCAAAGTAGCTGGGTCCCAAAACCGTGCCGTTTCTGCGAATCCGGGTGGCCTGTTCCGGGAAGACCGTATAGGGATAACCCTCAGAGAGACCGCCTCTGAAGACGTCGGTCTCGGGGAAAGTGTGACCTCCGTCCGGATAGACTTTGATCACTCCGCAAGTGGATACCCAGCCCCAGAAGGTGGGCCAGTTATTGTTGTTACCGCCCCCGGCCTGTCTGATCCAGATATCCTGGTTGCTATGCACGCGGCCATAGAGCACGTCCGGGCCATAAAAGCGCACTGGAAAACCGTTGGGGTCTGATTCGATATCGGTGAAGTACATAAACTTGGCAAAGGTCTCGGTCTCGAGCGTGAACACTCCATACTTGCGGATCAGCCTGCGGGGATTGGTGTAGGCTGCCTGACCGATTCCAGCTTTGGTGTTTACGCGGCTGTGGACCTGAGTGATCTGCTTCTGGTCTCCCGCCACCACGTCATCGCTGGACATCTCAAATCCACCGGGTGTGAGCAGGGACTTGATCTTGAAGGTCTTCTTCATATTCGTTCCGGAGACTTCCACCGTGCGTTCGCTGGTGGAGAGCGGAACGATCACCCCACCAATCTTCTCCATGATAGCCTGGCCACGGTAGGCTTCGCTTCTCAGCATGATCTGAGATTGGATGCTTTCATAATCGTACTGAAAAGAGATAACATCCCTCAAAGCCATGCTGGCCATTGTGAAGCCGGACATCATCGAGATCACCATCAAGAGCATGGCGATGCTGATGTTGCCGTTGGGCTTTGTCAATATCTCATTCATAAGTTACTCCCGGTTAGAAGCTTGGTGGACGATTATTTTCGTGCCATCTTGGTGCGGTAGTGAATGCTCTTGTATTGCTTGGGACCCACTTTCACCCTGGCTTTCAGGCTCACTTCCAGTGCCCAGATTTCGGCATCGGTGTTGATTCTCCTGAAGGTGATCTGGTCCAAAAACATATAATCCCTCTTGCCTGTCTTGGGGAAGAGGGTCACTGGGGCCGCCTGAGCGATGCCCCGGTAGCGCCAGTTGCAACGGATAGTGCCGTCGTAAAGATAGAAATCGGCAAAATCGGTGGGGGCAATGATGCTGGAGGTCTCAATCGGGACCACTCTGATCCCGTTTGCCTGAGAAGCTCCATAGGGAGCCTGTAAAAATCTGATGCTGATGGCGTTGTTGACCCCGAAGTATTCCTTGGGCCGGATAAACTGCATCTCACCGTTGTTGGCCCGGCGGATTTCCTGTGAGCCCACCGGGATGCCGTTTTTGATGTAATTGATCACTTCCAGGCCATCTGCCTGCAGTTCGGCATAAGCTTTTAGCTCGTTGTATTTTCTAAAAAAGAGGGCGATTCCTCCCGCTGAGATCACGATCATGATGACAATGATCAGCATCACGGCGATCACCTCTACCAGCGAAACGCCCCTCTGATTGGCAAGGGGGATTTGGGCCTTGGAAAACAGGCGCTTCATCAGAAATAGTCCTCCCGCATTCTCATCACCCGGGGTCGTTTGGAGACGGGGTCGATCCAGGTCATCGTGGCTGTGAGGGCCACATAGTTGAGCGTTCTCTGATTGGAGGTCTCCATTCCGGATAGGGAGGAGATGGTCAGTCTGCCAGTGAGAGGGCGGCCCCGGTCAAACTCCTGGATCACATACTCCTGGCTGTTTTGCAGCTGAAAGTCGTAACCTCTGGTGTGGCGGTAATATTCCATCTCAAGTTCGCCAGCCAGCAGCAGGGTCACCACCCGGTCGCGATAGTTGGTGGCCAGGGTCTTTTCGGCATACACGATGCCGATGTACAGGCTTACGATCAGGATCACGATCACCACCACCAAAACCAGGGCTTCAATCATAGTGAAGCCCCTGGTTTGGCGAAGTATGTTCATGGGTCCCGCTTGTGGAGTCGCAAACGTCACCGTTTGCCTCTGTGACCTCGGTTTTTCTCCGTAGGGGGCCAAAGAGCTTGCGCTTTCCGGCACCTGTTTGCTACCCATGATCAAAGACATCTTAGAATCCAGCTCCTGTGGCAAAGAGTTTGGGGTTGTCTGCCAGCTCCTCGGCCAGCGTGCGTTCTACCAGATTGTTCATCACAAGGTTGTACAGCGATTGGTCGCGGGTCTGCATTCCTTCTTTGGTGCTGGACTGGATCACGGAGGGGATCTGATAGGTCTTTTCCTCACGGATCAGGTTGCGCACCGCGGCGTTGGCGATCATGATTTCCACGGCGGGAACGCGGCCTTTGCCGTCCTTGGTGGGCATCAGGGTCTGAGAGATCACCGCTTCCAAAGATTCGGAAAGCATGGAGCGGACCTGCTGTTGTTGTTCCTTGGGAAACATATCGATGATACGGTCGATGGATTTGGTGCAGCTTCCGGTATGCAGGGTGGCAAACACCAGGTGACCTGTTTCCGCGGCCGTAAGGGCCAGAGAAACGGTCTCCAGGTCACGCATTTCACCCACCAGAATCACGTCCGGGTCCTCACGCAGAGCGCTACGCAGCGCCGCGGTGAAGCTCCAGGTGTCGTGGCCCAGTTCGCGTTGGTTGATCAGGCAGTTCTTGCTGCGGTGCACAAACTCGATGGGGTCTTCCACGGTGATGATGTGGCAGAAGCGGTTTTCGTTGATCGTATCGATCATGGTGGCCAGGGTAGTGGATTTGCCGCTACCGGTGGGACCTGTTACCAGGATCAAGCCCTTTTCCTTGGTGGTGAGGCGTTTCATGACTTCGGGCAGATGCAGCTCTTCGTAGTGTTTGATCTCATTGGGGATCACACGAAAGGCGGCGGAAATACCATTGATCTGATGAAACGCGTTCACACGGAAACGCACATCGTTGGACAGCTTGGTGGAAAAGTCGATCTCGAGATGCTTGCGGAAGAGCTCCTGCTGACTTTCGTTCATCACGCCATAGACGAGACTTTCGATATCTTCCAGGGTTTGGATCGGCAGATTGAGACGTTTCATCTTGCCGTTTACACGCACCATGGGATGCGAGCCGGATGCCACGTGCAGGTCTGAGGCTCCGGCTTCGGCTGTGAACCGTAGTAGTTCGTGAATAGTCAACTTAGTTCCTCCAGATCAGTCGGTTTCGGTCCCTCCGGATTCCGGGTTGGTCCAGGTATCGATGCCATAGCCATGGAATTTGGCTTCTTTGACGTCATACCAAACCTGTTTGCCTTCGCCGCCAGGGAAATCCGCGGTGGAAGTGGCGATGTATTTGGTAGGGGGGGTACCGGTGATATCGAACTGCCAGTTTTTGATGGTGCTTTCACCCAGACGGGCTTCTTTGAGAGCTTGTTCTTTGGTGAATCCTTCGGTGGTTCCGTCTGTCTGAAGTTTAACGTCGAATACTTTGCGCAGGGTGCTGATGGCGGTCTGAGCTTCGGTGGAACGTGATTTTTCCACATATCTCAGATAACGGGGTACGGCGAGGGCGGCCAGGATGGCCACGATGATCACCACCACCAATATTTCGATAAGGGTAAACCCTTTCTGGTTTTTGAGTTTACTCAGCATTTTGGTTTTCCTCCTGGGAAGTGTTTTTTCGTAAATCGATACTATGCACATTACGTGCCAAACCGCCGATAAATTGTGGCGGAATCTTTTAAGCCAATAAATGACTTGACGCCTATCTGGTCAATCTTTTTTTGGGTCACACACAAAAAGTTCCTCGCAATTAAGGAGTAAAATATGTATTCACGCTTCAGACTCCCGATCCTGCTGGTCCTGCTCTCAGCGATAACCTTGCTGATAGCAGCCGATGAAGTGCCCATTCCGGTCAGCAGTCAAAACCGCCTGAATGATCAGGATATCCTTGCCGAATTCGATGGTGGAACCATCACCCGCAAGGATGTAGACAGCCGCATTTCCAAAATCCCGCCCAATCAGCAAGGCCGTTTTCGCACTGTGGCCGGCCAGACCCAGGTGCTGGATGTCATGGCCCTCGAAGAGGTTCTGATGGCCAAAGCGCTGCAGCTGGGCATAGACCAGAATCCCGACGTCCTCAGCAAGATAGATGCCGGGCTGCGTCAGTTTTACATCCAGGAATATTACACCCGCAACGTCACCGAAAAGGTTCAGTTGACAGACGCTGACAAACGTGCCTACTTCAACGACAACCCCCAGATCTTTATCGTTTTGCCCCTGGTGACCATCAATTATATCCAGGCGGCCGACGAAGCCAGCGCGCTGAAGGCACTTGATGAGCTCAAGAGCGGGGCGGGCTGGGAACAGGTGTCCGAAGCCTACAATCAGAATACCTACGTGAAAGGCCTCAAAGGTGTGATCAAAAACATCCGCCTCAACGGCAACATCCCCGGAGTGGGAAACGACACCGATCTGGAAGCCCTCATCCAGGCCAACACAGCCAATCTCAACGCTTTAATCGGCCCCGTCCAGACCAATACAGGCTGGCATATCTTCACGGTGGTGGATTTCAAAGAAGGCCGCTCCAAGACCTATGAGGAAGTCATCCCAGAGATTGAGCAACGTCTGCGTCCCGTGACCGAAAAGAATCTTTTGGACCAGATCAAAAGCGAACTGATGCTCAAGTATCAGGTGAGCATAGACAGCGCTATGATCGCCAAAGTGGACCTCAATTCCCAAGCCAAAAACGACCCCATCAAAGACCAGCCCGTCCTTAGTTCCAATCACCCGGAGCTCAGCTTCACCGTGGCCACCCTGCTGGAAGCTTTCAACCGTCTCGCTCCTCAGGAACAGGTCTTTTATGTCAAAGGCGAGGGCGCGGTCCAGCTCATAGATCAGGAACTCATCCGCGCGCTGCTCTACCTGGATGCCAAAGACAACGGCTACGAGCAGTTTTTTGAACAGAAAGACGAATATCAGCAGATGCGGCGCTTCTATATCCTCAACACAGCCTACCGGCAGCTGGTGATCGATTCCGTGGTGGTACCCCAGGAAGAAGTGCGGGCCTATTATGACAGCCACATCCAGGATTACACCACTCCCGCTTCCAGGGCTATCCAGATCCTCTGGTTCAAAGATCAGAATTCCGCGGATCGCACCTGGAAAAAGTTCCAGCGCATGTACAGGCTCGGAGACGAAAAACGCATGCAGCAACTGATCGATGAAGAATCCACCAATCCCGCCCTGGCGCTATTGGACAACCAATACAACAACGGTGTGGTTACCGGCATCGGTCCTGACGCTGAGTTTTCCAAACGCATCTGGGACAATCCGGTGGGTTATTTGAGCCCGGTCTTCACCTCCGCTCGTGGCGATCTGGTGTTTTTCCGCACCCTGCGTGAAAATCCACCCGTGGTAAAAAGCTTCACCGAGATTGAACCCCGCATCTTTGGCATTCTGAAAAAAGAAAAGGAAGCCGGACAGCAGGATAAGATCAACAAAGAGCTTTCCGAGGAATTCAACCTGGTCAAATATCCGGAACGGATCAATCTGCTGCTCAGCGCTGAAGAACTTTTCACCCTGGCCGACGACGCTGCCAGAATGCGCAACTTTAAAGACGCCATTACTTTCTACGACCAGATCATCCAAAATTATCCCAACGGCAACGACGACTACAAAGCCTACTTCATGAAGGCTTTCCTGGTAGCCGAAGAGCTCAAAAACAACGATCTGGCCCTCGATCTCTTCAAATCCTTCCTTGCCAAATTCCCAACCGGCGATCTGAACGAATCCGCCCAGTTCATGATCGATACCCTGGAGGGGAAGCTGGTGCTGGAAATCGAAGAGGAACCTGCCATCCCCGAAGCCAGCCAAGAGATGGAATAAGATACCTCAGCCCTATGATATAATAAGCCTCCGATTCGGAGGCTTATTCTTTGTGGGGAAGTTGATGCGAAGCTTGCGGCTGTGGTAAACGATCACCCCCCTGGATTTCAAAGCGCCGCGCCAATAAAAGACCCTTGCTGAAGGTCATGCCACTGGCTTCGGAGCTTGTGCGGAAACTGATAATCGTGGCATCATTCCTTACGAGTCCCGGCGGGACGACAGTTTAGATAGATCCGGTGTCCCAAACAAAGATGAGTCCTGTAGGGACGACATTTTAGATAGATAAATGCATATATTTATAAATCATTATCATCGTGCTAGTCTAATCTAAACTGCCGTCCCGATGGGACTCAAATAGGTGGCAGAAGCCTCGCATATCTAGCTAAACTACCGTCCCGATGGGACTCAATGCGCCATTTTCGCACAAGCTTCTCCTCGGGAATGACAGCGTATTCATTGCCGGTAGCCGATTAGTCAATTCAACGAAGTTCAAAGCCCCTGGACAGAATAGGCGTTTATCTCCTTGCTTGACGGGGCTTTGGACTTCAAGCAGTACATCGGAGGCATTTTGTCCGCAAGTGTGCTGGTTGAAGTCCAAGCGGCCCGCAATCCCGTTGTCATGTATACCTTTATCGTGGCCGCTTGAACTCCAACGGGCCAATCTCAGCGGCATTGCGTTCCTGATATTCACTGTCACGCCACACCAGCCTCACGGCTGCGCCACCTATGCCTGGGCAAAGGTGAGGCAAAGGAGATGTAAAGGAGGGGCAAAGGAGGCTAAGCGGGAAGGGCAATGGGTGTAAACCAGGTTTACACCGGTTTGTCGATCTGATTGATTCTACTGTGAACCGCAGACGTCCTGATGGCAAACCACCTGATTCTTGCCGTTGCCCTTGCCTTTGTAAAGTGCTTTATCGGCTTCGGCTATCATCTGTTCCACTGAAACCTGTTCACTGTGATAGCTGAACCCGATCGTGAGGCTGAGGTGAAATTCGTGGTCCCCGCAGCGGAAGAGCTTGTTGTCCAGGCTGGAGCGAATACGTTCAGCCACGATTCTGGCACCTTCGCAGGTGGTTTCGGAAAACACGAAGAGAAACTCCTCTCCGCCCCAGCGTCCCACGGTATCAGTGTCACGGATCCACTCTAAAAACGTTTCGGCCATGTGTTTGAGGACCATATCCCCGCAGTCGTGACCATAGGTATCATTGATCATTTTAAAGTTGTCCACGTCTCCGATAGCAATGGCAAAGCCTCGTTTGTAACGGTGGGCGCGTTTATGCTCGCGGATCATGATGCTGTCCATGGCCCTGCGGTTATAGAGGCCGGTGAGGGTGTCGTGGCGGGCCATTTTGCTGAGCTGGCGGTTCAGATCTTTCTGATAGTTTTCCGCTTTGACTTGCCGGTCGATGTTGATCAGCATGCCGATTACCCCGATCACCTGTCCCTGCTCATCGGTGAGAGCCGAGACGTGCAGATCGGCCCAAAAGCAAGAGCCGTCCTTGCGAAGATAGCGCCTGGTTTTGCGGATGCTGGACAGCTCGCCATCGATGATCTTTTTGAGGGAGTTGTCGCTTTGCCGGCGTTCTTCTGGCATGGTGGTGTCTCTCACATTGAGGTTTTTTGCTTCTTCCTCAGAATAGCCCATGAACTCACACCAGGCGGGATTGACCATCACATACTTGCCGGTGAGATCGGTGATGCCGATGCCCACGACGGAGCTTTCAAAGATCTTGGAATACACATGCGCGATAGGTAACTCAGGCATAAGCTCTTCCTTTTGGTTTATAAGTTGTTGCCGTAAAAAACATAAAACAAGTGGCCGCGTTAAAAGCGGCAAACATACCTCGGCCCGTGATAGGGGCCGTTTAAAACAAGATAAAGCAACAGCGCGGGAAAGCAACACTTTCCCGCGCACATCATTATAGGGATCTTATTATTCGCTTACCGGCGGCGTGTAGACACGCTTGCCCAGCTCGGCGTTCAACATGAAGATGCCGGCCATGTTGTCGCTCACCATCTCAAGCTGGCGAACGATCTTTTCCGCGGTGGCCTCTTCTTCCACCTGTTCGTCCACATACCACTGCAGGAAGCTTTTGGCGGCATGGTCGTTTTCGGCGATGGCGAGGTCCATCAGCTGGTTGATGCTCTTGGAAATGAACTGCTCGTGTTTATAGGCTTCACGGAAGGCGTTTAGCGGGTTTTTGAAATCCACCTCAGGTTTGTCCAGGGCCATGAGTTTCACCTTCCCGCCGCGATCCAGGAGGTAGTTGAAAAATTTCATGGCGTGGAAGCGTTCTTCTTTGCCCTGGGCGTCCATCCAGGTGGCCATGCCATCCAGATTTTCACCCGCGAACCATGCTTGCATGGATATATAGAGGTATTCACTGAACAGCTCGCGGTTGATCTGTTCGTTGATGGCTTTTTCCAGTTTTTTGCTGATCATGTTAGTTCTCCATTTTGGTTTTAATCTTTTGTTCAAGTTCTTTGGTGATGTTTGTGAGGGTTGCGGCGTCCGGAACATACTGCACTTTGATCGGGTCCAGCATGTCAAAGCCGCATTCTTTGGGGTCTCCCAGCAGTTGATGCAGGATGGGAATGCTCTGTCCGCCCCAGCCATAGGACCCGAAGGCCAGGCCCACTCTGTCTTTGGGGGAGAGGCCTTTGAGATAATAGAGGAAGGCCGCCACGGTAGGCAAGATAGAACTGTTGAGGGTGGGTGAGCCCACGCAGATGTAGTGAGCGTCCATCACATCCGTCATGATGTCTGAGATGTGATTGGTCTGAAGGTTGAGCATCTTGGCTTTGATGCCGAGGTTTTCAAAGGCGTCCGCGATGGCGAAGGCCATCATCTGGGTGGATTTCCACATCGTGTCGTAGATTACCAGGGCCTGTTTGGGATTGGCCACGTTGAAGGCCCAGTCTTTATAGGCTTCCAGAATCTGGGGGATGTGCTCGGTCCAGACCAGTCCATGGCTGGGGGCGATCATCTCGATCTGGAGAGGGGCCGCGGCTTCCAGCACCTTCTGCACCTGCTTGGAATAGGGCAGCACGATGTTGGCGTAATACTTTTTGGCTTCCTCCATCACGATGCTGAAGGGAAAGTCCTTTGCCAGGCGTTCGCTGGACGCGATATGCTGGCCAAAGGCATCGTTGGAAAACAGGAGCTTTTCCTGGGGGCAGTAGGTGAACTGGTTATCCGGCCAGTGCACCATCGGAGTGGTGAGGAAGCTGAGATCGCGGGAGCCGATGTTGATGCTGTCGCCGCTCTTGATCTCGTGAAAATTCCAGTCCTGCTTGTAGTGGGCCTTGAGGCCTTTGATGCAGTTGGCGTTGGTATAGATGGTGGCGTTGGGCAGCAGTTTCATCATGGCCGGCATGCCGCCTGAATGGTCCATTTCCACATGGTTTTGGATGAGGATGTCGATCCTGGCGGGGTCGATGACGTCACTGATGCGCGCGATCATTTCATCGAAGAGATAGCTTTTGACGTTGTCGATCAGCGTGATCTTTTCATCGATGATCAGGTAGGCGTTGTAGGTGGAACCCCGTTGAGTGAGGTAGCCGTGAAAGTTGCGCAGGTCCCAGTCGATGCCCCCTACCCACCAGATATCTTTTTTCAGCTGGATTGCTTTCATGATCTTAGCTCCATATTTTTCTTATAATTTATTAGTAAATTCCTACCTATAGTATAGGTGACCGCTTCTGATCAAGCAAGGGAAAAGAGGAATGGGTTGAGACGGTTGAAAAGGTTGCGAGGTTTCAGGATGACAACCATATCAACCTAAAGCTGATCCTAGCTCTTTCTATCCTGGCAGACTGCACAGAAAAAGGTGCCCCGGCCCGCGTGCCTGCTCTTCTGGATGGGATGGCCCAGCGGGCAGGTCTCCTTCTGATACACTCTCAGAAACTCCTGAAATCCGCCTTGCTTGTCATCCACGCGCCTGAAGTCCGAAATCGAGGTACCGTTGTTGGCCAGCGCTTCGATCAGGATGGTCTTGGTGTGTTGCACTATCCTCTTGAGAGAAGGCAGTTTGAGCTCACCACAGGGAGTGTCTGGATGCAGTTTTGCCCGGTAGAGGACCTCGCAGACATAGATGTTTCCCAGTCCGGCCACCACCTTTTGGTCCAGCAGGGCGTTCTTGATGGGCATCTTGCGGCCTTTGAGCCTGCTCTGCAGGTATTGGGCGTCAAACTCGGCTTCCAAAGGTTCCGCTCCCAGCGCGGGCAGATAAGTGTCCACTTCAGAAGTGGGGCAGAGGATGATCTTGCCAAAGGTGCGGGGATCGATAAAACGCATCCTGCGGCTGCCTTCCAGATGAAAACAAGCCCGTTCGTGGATGTGATCGGGACCGCTGTCCTTATCCCACACCAGCTTGCCAGTCATCCGCAGATGGATAATCAGGCTGTGGCCTCCTTCCAGATCGAGGATGATGTATTTGCCTCTGCGGCGATGATTTATCAGCCTGGCAGGGAAGGGCTCTTTGCTAAGCTGGGGAGAGCGGATCACCGTGCCGGGATAGAAACACTCCAGAGACCTGATTTTGTGCTTGCCGATGCTGGCCACGACGCCATTGAGGACGGTCTGTACTTCCGGAAGTTCTGGCATGATCTATATTCCTTTGTTATCATCTGTCAAGCTCGTTGCGGCCGGAGCGGAATCCGGAGCATCTCAAGCATTGTCGATGATGTATTTGTTGATTTTATGAGCCGCCCCGGCCCCATCTCCAACCGCTGTGGCTACCTGACGCAAGGCTCCCGCCTGGACGTCTCCCACAGCCCAAACGCCTTCCAGGCTGGTGCGATAGGAGCGGTCCGTGACGATGTATCCTTGCTCGAGCTCGAGCTGTCCTTCAAAGAGAGTGGTGTTGGGCAGGTTGCCCACAAAGATGAAGATTCCGTCAACCTCCAGCAGGCTTTCCGCTCCGCTCTGGGTATTGATCAGACTGATGGAGCGCTGGGTATCGGTGTCAAAGTTGAGGGCCGTCACCTGAGTGTTGGTGATAAGCTCGATTTTGGGCTCGGCCTTCACCCTTTCCTGCAGGATGGGATCAGCGCTAAAGCTGTCTCTGCGGTGAATGAGATAGATCTTGGCGGCATATTTGGCGATGAAGAGCGATTCTTCAAAAGCGGAATTGCCACCACCTGCCACGGCCACGGTTTTATCCGGATAAAAGGGACCGTCACAGGTGGCGCAGTAAGATACTCCCCGGCCACTGAATTCAGCCTCATGGGGTAATCCAAGCCTGCGGGGTGAAGACCCCGTGGCGATCAGGACGGTTTTGGCCCTGTAGGTGGCATAGTCTGTCACGATCTCTTTTACGATTCCGGTCAGGGATACGCTTTTGACCGTCTCGGAGATGATCCTGAGGCCAAAGAGCCTGGCCTGGGCTTCCATATCGGCCGCCAGTTTGGTGCCCAGCACGGGCTCAGGAAAGCCAGGATAGTTTTCCACCCACTGGGTGGAGGTGAGCTGTCCTCCCGAAACCACGGCTTTTTCCAACAGCAATACTTCCAGCTTGTAACGGGAAGCATAGAGCCCGGCAGTCAAACCGGCAGGACCTCCTCCGATGATGATGAGGTCCCAGAGCTTGTCAGGTTCCGCGGTGGCAGACAGACTGACGTTGAAATCCAACATCTTAGAGCGCCTCTTTGGCCTTGGCCACCAACATCGCTTCCGGGGCCGCGCCATCCAGGGACCACTTTTCGTTGATCACCGTGCGGGGTACACCCTGCACCTGATATTTCTGGGCCAGATGGGGAAATTCACTGATCTCCACCATGTCTGCAGTTATCTGATCTGATGCCATGGCAAGCTGATGGGCCAGAATCACAGCCTGAGGGCAATAGGGACAGGTGGGAGTCACAAAAACTTGCAAATGAAGGGGGATCTGCAGATTGGCGACAAATGCTTTGGTCTCGTCCGTGAGCTTGACGATACCGGTGGAAACCATCAGGATGGCGTTGAGCAGGGAAGAGAATTCATAGCCCGCGGGGATGCCGTAAAAGCGGATGCCATAATCCTTTTCGCCGATCACGGCAATGGCGGGAATCTTGTCTATGTTGTCCTGGGCAGCTTCTTCCTTATCAGTCTCAAACTGCTTGGCTTCCAGCTTCAATAGCGGATTTGCCTGCACCAGCTCTGACAAAAGATTGTGGGTTTCCTTGCAGTAACCGCATTCAAAGGCCTGAGTATATAATCTGAGCGTAACGGGCTTGCGCATGGCGTTGAGCGCTTTCTTGACCTCGGTCATGACTTTTTCATCCAACATTGGCATGGGTTGCCTCCTTTGTTTATTCTGGAGATAGAATAAGTAAAAATGAACCGGATGTCAAATACCAATTTGAGATTTTCTGAATGAGAGAGGATTTAGATACGGGTAGCCACTTCGGAGGGGGTGTAGGATTATGGGGTTTTAGGGTTTTAAAGTTGTGTCAGCAACTCGCAGAACTCACCCTTCAGGGCAGGATCAGTACCCTCACGGTGGAGCTGTCCACGGCCGCGGCCACGGTGTTTTTGAGCTCGGTGATATCTTTGTTGTACATGCGGATACAGCCCTTGGACACAAAGTTGCCGATGCTCTTTTCGTTGCTGGTGCCGTGAATGCCTATGCCGGTCCAGCTGCTTCCGGAAAAAGCTCCGCTGGAGGTGTTGAGCCGCAAAAACCAGGGACCATATACCTTTTTTCCGTTGTATTTCCAGTCCCTGGAATTGTGGATGCTGTCGATCTGGAAGCTGCCTTCCGGAGTAGCGTTGTCTGCCTTTTTGCTCTTATCATTCTGGTTTTTTCCCACTCCCACCGAATAGACTTTCTGAGGGACTCCGTCTTTGAACAGAGTGAGCTGGCGCTTGCCTTTGGAAATCCTGATCAGATAACCTTCTCCGGGGGATTCGATGTGGGTGCTGTCATCCCGGGTGTAGGCCACCCAGAGAGAGTCTTGGGGATTAAAGCTGCTCTTTTTCTGCGGTTTGGCGGGTTTCTTTTTGAGCGTATCCTGCACCGCGGCTACGGCTTTGGGCTCTTGTTTTTGCCCGGGCTCAACGGCTTTTTGCAGTTCCAAAGTGTCCGGGAACGCGGTCAACGAGTCCGCTATCATGACAGTTGTCCTGCTGGCAGGCGCGGGGCGCATAAATGCCAGCCAGCCTATATCAAGGCCAAGTTTTTGGGCTGCCATCAGGGCCGCCATGCCGATAACCAGGATGCCGAGGATGATCAGGACCACATACAGGGGTTTGGAGCCGCTCCGGATCATAGAAAGGCCTCCGCGCCCTTTTCATTCCAATAGGGGCAATCCTTGTATGCTGTGTAAATCTGGCTATCAAAGCTTTCACTCGAACCGGGCCCGTAACGATGCTTCACGACCTTCTCCTGATCAGTTATTTTACTCTGAGAGCAAGCTCTTAAGGGGCTTTTTTGCTGTCAATCTCTTTTTTTGGGGGACCGTGTTTGCACAATCGGTGGGAGCCTGGCCATCGCGGGACGCGAAGTCAGGAAGACAAAAGCGACCCGGGGGTGGGATCCCGGGCCGCGTCTTTGTCTGCCTGTTACCTTATTGTCTCTACGTACTCAATCTGTGGCCCTCACTCTAAAGAAACGGCGGGGATGAGAACCTGGAACAGTGAAGCTGTTGAAGCCTCTGCCGACGGGCGTGAAGAGTCCGTCATACATATCGGCGTCCTCGATGATGTAATCGTTGGCGCCAGTCACTTTTTCCCAGCTGAGGATCACGTTTGTGCCGGAAGAGCTGATCTGGAGGTCCTGAGGTGCTTCCTGGGGGTCCAGATAGGGCCAGCTGGAATAGATGCGAATGTTGTCGATGGCGGCAGGGGGCTGGGTTCCGCCACCGCTGTCGTTGCGCCAGCTAAAGATGAGGCGTTTAAGCTGTCCCGCCATGGCAGGATCGAGCTCAATGCTCACATACTGCCAGTCCGGTGAGGAGTGATAGGCGGTGCCGATCTGGCCATCGCTGAAACTGCTTCCGGCCACGGGAGTAAAGCTGGTGTCCGTGATGTGGACGGTGAGATAGTCGAAACCAGCCTCCCCGGCGCATTTATACTGAAAGCGTAGCTTCATACCGGCCATGGAAGCTGGGAAGCTGACGTCGTGATAGAAGTGGGAATAGGATCCCGAATTGGGGTTGTAGCTGTGAGTGGCCCCATAATTGGAACTGATATAGGCGCTGTAGCTGTTCCGGTAGGGAGCCGCGGAGCCCAGTTCCCATTTGTTGGGCTGGTCTGTGTTCACAGTGATCCAATCCACCCAACCGTCCTCAAAGTCCTCCACACAGGGGGGCTGCAAAGGTCCGATCCCTCGTCCGGTGAGCGGGATTTGATGGATGGCGCGATTCTCGATGTTGTCCACGATCATCAGATTGGCAGTGCGGACCCCCAGTTCCTGAGGCGCAAAGCTTACATAGATGGTGTAGCTTTCTCCGGCCGCCACCACGATCTCCTCCGCGGGATCGGTGAGGACAAAGTCATCCTGATGATTGCCTTCCAGATAGACGTCACCCTGCAGGATCACAAGGTCCGCGTCTCCGGGATTGCTGATCACGAAAGCCTTGGCATCGCTGCTCTGGGAGACGTTGATCATGCCGTAGTTCCAGGAAGAGGGATCGATACTGAAGGAGGGATAGGGCTCGTAGAAGTTGATCGAGATGTCGTCAAGGCTGAGGTAGTTGATATAGTTGGTGCAGACACCGTGGATCCCCAGATACCAGATTCCGGTGGAAGGAGGAGTGAAGGTGCCGGTACCCCTTTGGTAATCGCCGTTCACAAACTCCTGGATGTTGATGATTGTGCCCGTCATGCCAGCGATCGAGGGAGCGGGGCCATAACGGACCTGCAGGTAAGCCTGCGCTCCGGAAGCAGTGTATTGGCGTGCCCACAGCTCCAATTCATACATCTGGCCGGTCGTCAGGTAGATGGGACGGAAGATCCAGGCATCACCACCATCGCGCAGGGTGAGGTTGTAGCTTCCCGTTTTGGGCTCGCGATTGTAGTTGGTGCTTGTATTGGCCGTCCAGTAGTAGCTTCCACTGCCAAGCGCCTGGCTCCATCTGTTGATAGTAGTGGAGCCGTTGGTGTTGCCATCCTCAAAGCTTTCGGTGTAGGGAAACTCCATGATGGTGTCATCGGCGCGGGTATCAAAGCTCCAGATATCCACTCCCGCGGCAGTGCCAAGGTCATTCACCGCATCCACCTTCCAGTAGTAGGTCCTTTCAGGCAAGAGGCTGGGCGCATAGTGGGTGGCGGTCACATTGGTGGCTATCTGGGGAGGAGTTGGGGTTTCACCAAAATAGACGATGTAGTAATCCGGATTGCCACCTCCGGGACCAGCGGCCCAGGTGATGGAAGTATTCAACGCGAGGTCGATGGCACCGTTTGCAGGGCTGAGATACACTGGTAATGCCGGTGGCAATTGGACTTCCAGGAAGGCACCCTCATCGGCTCCGATATCAGGACGGCTGGCATTACGGGTTTGGCCGTCATAATCTATGCCCACACTGGCGATCACGAGCGCGTTGCCTTCCGCGTAGGTCTCCACCAAAGGATCGAGGTGCAGATCAAAGGGAGACAACTTGCTGAGGAAGGGAGCGTCTTCAGAGAAGGAATTCTGGTCCTTTCCGGCATTGGCGGCTTTGTATAGCTCCAAGGTCTGGCAACTGCTCGTGCCATAGTAGCAGATCAGGTTTTGGGCGGAAGGGATGCCGGCATACCAGATGTTGTTGTTGCTGGCGTCCGAGACTGCGTCAAAATCTGGCTGAGCGTTCCAGAAGGCCACCGCTTTGCCTGAGGCTCCGGGCGTGCTGAGATTGGAGAAGATATTGTTTTGCGGGTTCAGGAGAGTGGGATTGTTGCTGTAGAGGGCCGCGGAAGAATGACTGCCAGTGCCGCTGGAAGTGATCAGTACGCTGTTGTAATACAGATTGGATGTGCCGGCATACACGTAGATGCCTCTCACCTGGGGCACGCTGTTCGATGAGGGAGCACGCAGGTCGCAGATCATGTTGTTATGGGCTGTTACCGTGCCGTTGGTGTATAATCCGTTCACAAAGCTGGAGCTTCCACCTGTTTGGAGGTTGTGGATATCGTTCCGGTACACGGAGCCGTTGCTGATGTTCATACCATATACGTTTCCATTCGAACTGAGCCCGGAAACGGTATTTTGATATACAACTGAGGAATTCATGATTATTCCAGCAACATCACTGGTACCGGAGGAGGCAAGATCGGCTACCAGGTTGTCATACACCAGTCCATTGGACCCGCCATAGTAGTTACGGATGCCGTAGATGTGGCTGCTGGCACTGATCCCGGAGATCTGATTGGAGTAGATATTGAATTTGTCATAATGGTGGTAAATGCCATTAACCGTACCAGTTGTGGATCCACCGATGATCTGGTTGTGATGGATTTGGCCGGTACCACTTTCATTGTAGCAGTTGATACCCGTGAAATTGCCTGTGTTTGTAGCCGCCATCCCGATCTGGTTGTAGCTCACCTCAAGGTTGTTTGTATAGCGTATGTAGATACCGTAGGTACTCACGGAGGATATCTGGTTACCGCTCAATACCAGATTTTGCGCGGCGCTGGAATCATAGAGATAGATACCGTTCTTGGGCCCGGAGATGTGGTTGCGCAGATAGCGGTTGCGATGATTGATCCGTCCCGAGGCAGAATCGCTCCTGATGCCAAAGGTATCGGTGGCGCGCGCCATTGTGATGGAGCAGTTTTGGATGCTGTTGTCCGTGCAGCCATCATCGGTCTGTGCTTCCAGCCAATAGCCATACACCAGTCCGCTTTGGCCGGGCTGGTTGGCTATGTCGATGTGATCGAAGGTAACAAAATCTGCTCCCTCCAGCTTGATGCCATAGGAACCTGCCCCTTCGGATGGAGTGATGAGAGGATTGACAGCCAGGGTATCTGTGCTGGTAAACACGATGGGGTCTGCTGCTGTGCCGGAAACCACAAGGGGGGGTGGATTTTCGGCAAAGACCTCTGTGGCAAGGGCTTTGAAGGTGACCCCACCGGTTCCCACACCACTGGCATTCAGGTATCTAATGGCATGGGTGAAATCCGGATAGAATCCGCTGCTGCCTATTACCCAGTTTCCGGTGAGCGGTACCTGATGGGTGGAGAACTGCCAAACAGGGCAATCGTCGGGATCAGTGCTGCCGTTGTCGTTGTAGGGGACGATCTTCCAGTAGTAGGTACTCAGATAATTCAGGGTAACGGGAGAAACGTAGCTGAGCACGTTGCCGATATCGATACCGTCCGCGATATCCGAGGGGGGATTATTGGACCCGAAGTACACCAGATAACCGGTGGGAGCACCTCCGGCCCCGGAAGCGTACCATGTGAGGCTGGGATTGATGCTCACGGCATACTCATTCATTTGGGGCGATACGACTACCGCCGGAGCGGGAGCATTGGCAGGAACAACGAAATTGCCCTCATCAGCTCCGATATCTGGAGTGCTGGCATTGCGGGTCTCCAGATCAATATCCGTGACAATGCCATCTATGGGAGTGGCATTGCTTTCAGCTATCGTGGCAGCACCAATGGGAATGTGGATATCATAATCCGGACCAACGCCATCCACAAAGGGCACTGCCTCTGTGAAACTGCTCTGGTCAAAGCTCACAGCCGCGGCTTTGTAATCGTCCAAAGTCTCGTAATAGACCGATGGAGTGCGGCAGATGAGATTGCGGGGCCCGGGCGTGCCAGCATACCAGATATTGTTGTCTGTAGCAGCGTTGATATTGGCAAATCCGTCCACACTTTTCCACAGAGCGGCTGTGATGCCGGCATTGCCTGGCGTGCTGGTGTTCATGAAGATGTTGTT
>JAGOIY010000110.1 GCA_017995405.1 Candidatus Cloacimonadota bacterium | reverse complement strand
ATCTGTCTGGATTTGCCTGCCGTGTCATACTGGACCATTTTATCGGCAAGCAGAGATTCCCTGCCCTCCGCGTATACTTCCAAATCCAACAGACGGTGCACATTAAGCGCTTCATAGGCATTCTGATAGTCTTCCAGCGCCGCGTAGATCTTGCCGAGCATAAGGTAGTTTTTCAGGAGCAGGGCCTTGCTCTTGATCTGGTTTGCGTAGCTCATCGAAGTCTGGGTGTTTTCCAACGCGCTTACATAGTCTTCCAGGTTATAGTGGCACTCACTAAGGTTGTTATAGGTGACCGCCAGGCTTTCGGGGTTGTAAAAATCACTCTTTATCTCCAATGATTCCCGATAGATATCTACAGCTTTCCGGTATTGGGCTTTGTGGTGATAGATCGCGCCGATGTTGTTCAGACTTTTGGCCTGATTCTCTCTCATCCCGTATTGCCGGAAGTACTCCAGCGCTTTGGTGTGATAAAGCTCTGCCTGGTCCAGGTCTTTGAGTTCGCTGAAAGTGGCACCCAGATTTGAAAGGACAATGGCTTCCCTGGCCAGGTCTCCGGCTTCCTGATACAAGTGTTGCGCGTCCTGGTAATAGCCCAGGGCAGACGGGTAGTCCTGACTCGTGTAGAAAAGGTTTCCCAGGTTTAGCTTTGCCGTGGCCAGGTCCGCGGCGTTCCCCCATGCCTCTTTGAGGTTCAGGGAGCGGATGTAGGCTTCCATGGCCAGGGATATCTCATTGGTTTTGATGTAGGCATTCCCCAGATTGTTGTAGATACTTGACGTAAGCCGGTCACTGACAGTGGAATCGCAGGTGCGGGCCGCTCTTTGATACCAGTCCACCGCTTGCTGAAAATCCTGAAGCTCCCAAAAGACTTGCCCGATGTGGCTCAAACTGCTGATCTCATCCGTTCTGCCATCCAGTCTGCCCCTGTAGGTCAGAGACTTATGCAAATACTTCAGGGCGGTGGGATAATCCTTTTCTCTGGTAAAGACTCTGCCCAGGTTGTAGTTGATATCGCCTTTGAGCTTGGGGTTTTCCACCTTTCTGGCTTGCGCCAGGGCCGCAAGATAGCACTCTTTGGCCTCGCTGGTGGCGCCCCGCAGAAAATGGACATTTCCCTTCACTTTCTGAGCGGCGGCCAGATAATAGGGCAGTTTGTGCAATTTGGCCTGTTCCGCTATTTCTGATATCAGGATCAAAGCCTCTTCGGGATCCCGCTGTTGTAGTTCGGTGGCTTTTAGCAGCAAATCCTGCAGGCTGGCCTCAGGGTTTTCAGAGACAAAAACTCCCGCTTGCTCTTCTGTAATCATGGTACCTCATAGTGTTACGGCATTATGCTCAAAGCTACAATCACAAAAGCTATAAATATATTTGATCCCTTTTTTGTCAACTTGTTATTATCAAATCCGGCAAATTCGGGCCAGACCAATCCTGCTCAGACAGCGCGGTTTGCAGAAACTTGGCCTGATTGAACTCCGCGGGAAAAAACATCTTGACATATAAGGCTTTCGAGCGGCAGTTGAAAAAAGCGCAAAACTCAAGGCTACCCAAAGCCCGGAAGCTTTTTGAAGAGGGAGTTGAGCGCCTGCCGGAGCTTTCGGCAGAAATACTGGGAGAACGACTTATGAAAGCGACACACATAGAAGTGGGCAACCTCTCCGATCTCGGAGTGAACCCCGCCCGCGAAAAGAATGAGGACTATTTTGGCCGCTTTGACGGCGAGTTTGGCACCCTGCTGATCGTTTGCGACGGCATGGGCGGTCACATTGGAGGCGAAATCGCCAGCCGCCTGGCTGTGGAAGCCATCCAGAACTATATCGCCAAATACCACATCCCCACCGAGGAAAACATGATCATCGCCCAGAGCATAGAACATGCCCAGCAAAAGATCATGGAAGCGGTAAATGATGATCCCTCTCTGGCCGGAATGGGCAGCACCCTGGTGATGCTGTTGATTCGCGAACACCAGTTCTGGTATGCCCATCTGGGAGACAGCCGTCTCTATCTGAGACGCGACGATGCCATCACCAGGCTCACCCGTGACCACAGCGAAGTGCAGAACCTTGTGGACCTCGGTGTGATCAAACCTGAAGACGCGCGCACTCATCCCCGCCGCAGCGTGCTCAGCAAAGCTTTGGGACACGATACCGGCGATCCTGAGATATCCGGGCCCCACATGCTCTATCAGGACGACGTCTTCCTGCTCTGCACGGACGGGCTCACCGAATATCTGGAAGACCACGAACTGCTGGATTACATGACGGAAAGCCCTCAGGTGGCGGCCCACAACCTGGTGGAGGAAGCCAAACGCCGCGGCGGGATGGACAACATCACCGTCCAGGTGATCAGAGTCCTCCACGGCACCCATAAAGGCAGGACGGAAGCTCCCACCGAGGTTTCCAACCGCAAGCCGGTGAATTTTAAGAAATACCTGGTCCCAGCCCTGGCTGTAATCCTCGGCCTCTATATCCTGGCCATGATCCCCAGGACCTGCAGGAAGGTCTTTGACCGCAAACCGATGACGCATGAGGATTCACTCCGGGTGGCAGAAAAAGCAAGGATCAAGCAGGAAAAGGCGGAACAGAAACGTCTGGCCAAAGAGGCAAAGCAAGCCAGGAAACAGGATAAAGACGCTCCCGCGGCCCAGCCAAGCGCTCAGGTGGATCCCGCTTTGGACAGCGCTCTGGCCGCCAGACTGAGTGCCAAACCAGCAAGTGCCGACTATCAGAAGTTCCTGGACGAGCTCAGGGCCGCCAATCCCAGCGCCAAACTTCCTGCCAAAATCAGCTTTATCTCTGATCAGACCGATGGACGCAGCGTTCTGGTGACTCCAGGCCAGACGATATACTTCGCATGGAACTACTTGGACAAGGGTAACAAATTGAATATGGAGCAGTTACAGTATCTTATCACGCTTGCCGCCGCCATGGGTGATGCCTCAATCGCAAAAAGCGCTCCGGCCAACGCGGAAGGCTATTTCAGCGGTAGCCCCAGCGTGATCGATGAGGCAACCCTCGCCAATGCCAGAAAACTCTGGGTAGCCGCAAAACCCGCTGGCGATTATGACTTTACCCGCATAGGCCGGTCTGTCAACAAGAACGCCCAAAAATCCGGCTACACGCTCATCTACACCAAGCCTGCCGCTCAATAGCAAGTCTATATATTACATACATGTACAAGTCCCATACCTACACAGGAGGATCGATGCGGAAAGCTCTAATGGGGATCCTGGTTTTGGCTATCGCGCTGCCCTGCCTGGCCAGCGTGGAGGTGAAGAGCGTCCAATCCCGCGATGCCGGAAAAGAAGCCAACAACGTCAATATCGGCCTGAGTGGAGACGCGGCTTACCAGGTGCAGAGTTCCCACGATGGCAAGGTGCACAAAATCATCGTGCGTGATGCCCAAAATGCCGTGGCCCGGCCTGACTATCAACGCCTGAGCCCAGTGATCGATCGCATCAGAACTTACCGGGAAGGCTCCAACACCGTCGTCGAGATCAACACTATGCAGCCCAGCCGGATCAGCCACTCGCAATCAAGCGACAGGATATCTCTGCGGCTCGATCAGGGCCAGGAAATCCCCCCCGAACCTGAGGATTCCACTCCTCTCGCGCCTCAAACTCCCGATCTCAGTGTGGACCGCGATCCTGAGCTTCCAACCAAAGCCGCGGCAAGGGTCAATCCCACCAAGCTGCCGGCCCCCACTCAGGCAAGCACCCCGGAGCCCGAAAAACCCATCTTTCCTGCCACCATCGATCTGGATTCAGCACCCCCACCTGCTGAGGAGCGTGAGGAGTCTGCCCAGGCCCAGCCAGCCGAGCACCCTATCAAAGAATTTCTGCGGATCCACTGGAGCTGGATGCTGCTGCTGGCAACGGGACTGGCGATGTTGATCTTCTCCATCCGGGCTTGCCTGCGCTCCAAAGCCAGACGCTATTCCGCCGCTTCCACACCCGAAGAAACTCCCGCCCTGATCATGGATTCCGCTACCCGGCAACGCATGGTGATGAGGCTGGCTGAACAAGGCTGGACGGCCTCTCAGGTGGCCGCGGAGCTCAAATTGCCGGTCCGGGAGGTGGAGCGGATCATCTCCAAATCCAAGCAGCGCCCGGAACTGTAAAAATAATGCCGCGCCCCCGGACCTGTCTAATTTTGCTTGGTCTGCTGGTTTTATCCTGCGGACTGGATGCCTCGGGCACCTACTCATTTGGCCGCAACAGCGTGCCCTCGATGTTTGATCCCCAGGTGTCTTCCCAGTTTGACGACAACTACCTGCGCTATCCCTACTTTCTGTATTACGACGCGCCCCTCAAGGCCCCCCAGGGGATCAGTCACCCCTTTTCCAGTTTCAAGCGGCTGGGAGACTCCATCGTCGATGCCTTCAATCCAGCCAATCGTCGTTATGCCCTCCTGCAATACGCCTATCGGGACAGTGGCATGGTTTTCGCCCCTCCGGAACTTGCCCTTAATGGAGTCCCCCAGAGTAAAGACGCCCCCCGGGTTGGCAGCATGAATTTTCGCAGCGAGCTCAACTTCGTGGCCGGTTACGACCAGCGCTGGGAAGAGGACAGCTCTTATGGCTTCATCTGGAAGGGCATCGCCCTCAAAGCCAATATCAACAAACACATTGCAGCCAAAGCCATCTGGACCAACGGAGCCTTCACCGGAGACAGAGACGCCGCGGAAGCGCTTTCCCCCCTTGTGGATGGCTATATCACCCACACGGCGGAGCAGACCCGGCTGGACAACCTCACTGCCCGGCTCACATACTACCACCCCAACCTGGGTGTGGAACTGGGCCGCAACAGCCTCAACATCGGCAACAATCTCAGCGGCTCCATCGTGCTCAGCGATCAGGTGAACGACTATGGCTATCTGAAGGCGGAAGCCATGTTTGGCAAGCTGCGGGTCTCGCTGCTGCACGCCTCCCTCAATGCCGACAGCGCCAGAGCGGAAGCCAAACTGGCAGACCTCGACCTGCCGGATAAATATCTGGCCCTGCACGAGATAGCCTGGTATAGCGACTTGCACAGATTCTATGCCGGTGAGGCGGTGGTGTATGGAAACCGCGCTCCCGATATCAACTACCTCCTGCCTCACACCTTCTGGAGGGTCACGGAACACAACCAGTGGGATCGCGACAACGTATTGATCTACGCGGGATTCTCCAAAAGCAGCTATCTAAGCCACAGCTATTGGTTCACCGGGCTCTTTGACGAGCTCAGCTACGGCAAGCTCTTCAGCAACTGGTGGGGCAACAAATGGGCCGTCCAGAGCGGCGTGGAGTTCTATTTTCCAGCCCTCGAGCTGATTTCCCTGCCTCCCAAACTGGCCGTGGAAGTAGTGGCCGTGAGACCCTGGACCTATACCCACTATCAAAACCACACCATGTATTCCCACGATAAAAAGCCCCTCGGCTATCCCAAAGGCTCCAACCTGGTGAGTGGCACCGCGGAACTGGACTATCCCCTCAGCATGAACTTCCATCTGGTGGGCCAGGCGTCGTTTACCCGTCAGGGTTCCGAGGGTAACGACTGGCGTCTGAACTACTCGGACTACTTTCCCCCCGCCCTCATCGACACAGCCAGAACTCCCTGGTTTGCCGGCCAGCGGACCGACACCCTGGAGCTGGGCAGCCTCCTCAAGATCTATCTGGCCCATCACAACTTATACATCGGTCACCGCGCCAAAAAGACGGACAAGTGGGAACACAGCGTCTTCGCGGGATGGCTGTTTCTGTATTAGGTAGGGTTGTGATGCTCAAACTATCATCCAGGCAGCGCAAACAAGGACGTTTGCGGTTCCGTTATTGATATGCCCGTAGTAGATCGCCTCCCCTTCCCACGTAAATACAAGCTCCATCAGGGCGTGGTGCTGCTGGTCATTGTGGCCGCGCTGTTTGGATTATGGCTGCGCTCCCAATCACGCAAAGCCCTGGGAGAGAGAGTGATCATCCACTCC
>JAGOIY010000109.1 GCA_017995405.1 Candidatus Cloacimonadota bacterium | reverse complement strand
TATTTGATACCTCTGCCTGAACGAAGGAGTGTCGATGTACAGATCAGTTATATGCTTATGGTTGTTTCTGGCTGGGATGGGATCGCTGCTGGCGATAGGATATACAAGCGCGTTGGTGACAACGGAGGACGAGTTTCTCGCCGCGACCAAGAGCTTTGAGGACAGCGCGCCTCCACCAGCTGTTCCCAATACAGTGGGTCTCGCGACAGGAGGCATGGCACCGATGGCCGATACTACTACCCGTCTGGTCTATGGCCTCACCGATGCCATCTTATCCCGATTCAAACAACAACTCTTCATCTCTGCGGTGGTGCAATGGCGAAACGCTCTGCTGGAGTCTGAAGTTAGCTATTTCTTTCCCAATCTGGCCCAGACGCTTCAGAGCGTTGATCCCCAGAGCTTTCAGACCAGCTATAGGCTTTGGCAGCAAGCCATCGAGCAGGACCTGATCGAGAGCCCCCTGGGCATACTCAATTATACTGTCCAAAGACTGGAGTCAAGTAAAAGCATCAAGATCGATGAGCTTGCTATGTTAAAGGAGCTCAGGGTGCTTCTGAGTGATTTTTACGCGCTGCGCAAGGTGAGCAACCTGCATGAATTCATCGTGATGGCCACTGATGGCAACAGCACCCACTCCCCCATCTTCAGACTGATTGGCCATACCGCCAAAAACATGATGGACCGCAGCGGCGAATTAGCGATAGCTGATCTGAATACTCTGTTTGAAAACAGCGATAAACGGGACCGTTATATCGAGATTGTCAATCAGGACATCAAGGATCTCAGGCTGTTTGGAGATTCTCTGCGGATCACAAGTACGAATTATCCCGCCTATCAGATAATTGCGCAGACGGTGAGCGATTTCTTTGAGAAAACAGCAGACAGTGGCTCAGACACCATCACTACAGAGGAAGGAAGCACCGGAAAACTGGATCACAGCAAGCTGATGAGCCTCTATCTAAATACCTGCGACAAGGTTATGGTCCAGTTTTACAAGCTGGCCGCTACTCCCAATCCCCCCAAGTGGGATATCTACTACAGCACCTTCATCAAACACCGGTTGGACCTGGTGGAGATCGCCAAAGCCGCTGAGGCCAAGAACTATAAAGCTTTGCTCAACAGGATGATCGTGACGGCTACCAAGCTGGCCACTCCTGATGATCCCAGGCCGGGCTCCTATGGCAGATTCCTCAATCTGATCGCGGCAGTCGCTCAGAGTAGTGAAGATGATAAAGTGAGTTACAGGGAATTGATGAACAGCGTGTTAGAACCCGTCGGCACCTATACATACAAACGCTCTTCCGCTTTCACGTTGGGAATCAATGCCTATCCGGGCTTGGGAGCCGGAGCAGAAATGCTGGAAGCGGACCTCGACAAGGCCAAAGGCGTAGGCGGTCTGGCCAGTCCCGTAGGCCTGGAACTTAGCTGGGGACGTGGATTGCTGGGCCTCAGAGGGATTTTCTTCTCAGCTTTGGACCTCGGAGCAATCGCCACCTATCGTTTTAGCGGAGAGACAGATGCGTCTGTAAACTCGCCTCAGGTGGGTTGGAAGCAACTGGTCTCGCCTGGCGTCTATCTTTTGGTACAGGGCAAGAGTCATCCGCTCACGCTGGGTTTTGGAGCTCAGCTCACTCCTGAGCTCAGAAAAGTAGACACTGCCGGCAAGCAGGAAGACAAAAACGCGCTGCGGCTGGGAGCTTTCCTGAGTGTGGATATCCCGCTTTTAACCCTCTATGTAAAACACAACTGGTTTAAAGGAGACAACTATGAGAGCAGAGCTCCCAGGACCTGGACTGCTGATAATCCTCCTGCTGACAGCGGTTTTTCCACTGCCAGCGGAAACTGAGTCTGTCCCGCGACCGCAATCCACAGACCCTGAAAGGTCTGGTGCCTTGGTAGAGCAGGCCCTCGGAATCATCAATCTGAGTGGAACTGCCAGAGATTGGAGCAAGGCCGTCAACCTCCTGGAAGACGCTGCCAGCTTAGATGACCCCAGAGCTCAGTATTATCTGGGGCTGAACTTCTACAATGGTGAAGGGGTGGTGAAAAACTACCGCAAAGCCTGCTTTTGGTTTATGCTGGCCGCTGCAAACGATCACGCTGCCGCGTCACTGAGCCTGGAACAATGTCTGCGTAAACTCAGCGAGGACGACGCGGAACTGCTGTCCCAGCAGGTCCATAGTTGGAGACAAGCACATGAGACGCGTTAAAGAATCCTGGTACCGCATACTGCTGGTGCTGCTGAGCATCCTTTCCATCTCTCTGCTGGCTGCCGATCCGCTGATGGACTACCTGGAGCGCCAGGCCGGCGCTGGCGATCCCGAAGCTATGTTTCTGATGGGGCGCTGTTTTGAACGCGGCGACCGGGTTGAAAAGAACTACGAGACCGCCGTAAGCTGGTATCAGAAATCCGCCGGGTTGGGACACAGCGG
Organism: Candidatus Cloacimonadota bacterium; assembly: GCA_017995405.1. Lineage (GTDB taxonomy): Bacteria > Cloacimonadota > Cloacimonadia > Cloacimonadales > Cloacimonadaceae > UBA3900. The sequence goes on along the minus strand of JAGOIY010000109.1, from coordinate 3,526 downwards.
CGCTCAAACCAACCTCGGCAGCCTGACGCAGATGGGCAGAGGAATTGCTCAAAACGACAGCGCCGCGGTGAAGCTCTTTCTGTTGGCAGCCCAGCAGGGCAATGCCTTTGGGGCCTACAATCTGGCCCTTAGCCTGGAAAGAGGACGGGGGATAGAAAAAGACCTGACTGAAGCCGTAAAATGGTTTGAAGTGGGAGCTTCCAAGCGGCATCTGAGCTCGATGATCAGGCTGGCCGGATGCTTGGAGAGTGGCGACGGAATAGAAAAAGATACCGATAAAGCCATGAGCTGGTATCGGTTGGCTGCCGAAGCGGGATCAGCCGCGACGCAGATGAGGCTGGGTTCTTATTATGACAATGGGATCTGGGTGGTTTCCGATCATGCGGAAGCCCTGAAATACTACAGAATGGCCGCGGAACAAGGCCACGCCGATGCGCAGTATAACCTGGGAATCAAGTACGCCCGGGGAGAAGGAGTGGATGAAGATCAAAGCCAGGCCAGCTATTGGATTTTACAAGCTGCACAGGGCGGATCGCCAAAAGCTCAGGAGCTCTTAGCCTACAGATATCTGGATGGGATTGGCCTTCCCCAGAGTGACACGGAAGCCTATTTCTGGCTGCTGATCAGGTCTATGGATGCCAACGCTCCCATGAAATCATTGCGTGACAAAACTGAGAAGAAGCTCAGCCGCGCGCTTGTAAATCAGGTGCAGGAAAGGGCCGATCGTTGGGTTGAGAAGCTCACTGGTCCCTGAGCTTGATCATAACGAAGTCAGGGATCCGGGCTGGCATCGTCACCGGGCTTTGAGAGTTCTGAGTGAGCTCTTTCACCTGGGCGGCGATGTAGTAATCAAGACCTTTGAAGGTGACCTCCTTCTTCCCGAGGAGGTCCGCTTTCCCTAACAGGCCTTCTACCAGTACTTTGGTAAACGCTCCATTGTTCCAGGCAACTTTCTCCTGGGAAAGCTGAGACGCGGTGCTGGAGGCAAAGACCACCACACTCACCTCATCGCTCGAGACCCTGTTCACCAGGCCGGTGGTGTCTGGAAGCCGAAAACGCGGATCGTCATAGATTCCTCCCGCGTGGCAGGTATCGGTGAAGAGGACCACTTTGCCTGCTATGGCCTTGAGCTTCTCCTCCAAGACGCTGTAGCTCAGACAGGTGCTTTCGATGCTGTCTGCATCAGCATCCACCGTCACAAAGTGATACATGCCTTTCTTATCCGCAGTCCCATGGCCGGAAAGAAAGATCATCGCCACATCGCTGGGACCGCAGAGCGATGCGATCCAGTCAAAACCCTCGATCACTCCCCTGAGTGTGGCCCTGGAATCAGTAATGATCCTCACCGCCAGGCTGTCATACATCGGTTTTGCCATCAACTGGAGCGCGTTCGCGAAGTCCGAGGCGTCTTTGGGAGGGAAGTTGAGCCGCTTGATACTGTTTTGATAGGCGGCCACCCCTACTGCCAGAACAAACAACCTGGGCTTGGGAAGCGAGACAATTTTAGACTCGTCTCCCGCCCATTTCAACGATAGTTCTTTTACATCAATACCCCTGCCGCCCTCGGCGCTGATCTTGATTCTGGTATTACGGGGCTGGAGCTTGAGGGTGAAACTACCCACTCCGTTAGTGAGTAGAGGGTCTTTGATGTTGAGCACGCTGAAGTTATCCACTTTCACCTTGATGGCTTTGACCTTGTGGTTGGCGGGATCGGTGAGCCTGTAGGTGAATGTGACCTCGGGGCTATTGTAGCTGGACCCGTCTATGGGACTGAGAATCTCCAGCCTGGGAGGAAGCGCGCTCTTGATATCTTTTGAGCTGATCTCTTCACCGGTCTCTTCGCTTGCCAGCATCAAGGATTGTCGCGAATCCAGAGTGACTAACAGCGTCTTCATAAGGTCCGGACGGTAGAACTCCTCCCGGAACTTCTCCACCGGATAGAATATGGAGGGCTGTTCATAGCCCTGATTTAGCTGCCAGCCGATCATCGTCTCGCTGCCGGGAGAGCAGTCATAATAACCCTCGGGAGTGTAGAGAATCCAGCGGGCTTGATCCCGGCTGGAAAAGAGCGTCATCAGAAGCTGACCGTCCTCCATCCGGTACCAGCGAATGGTGCCATCCGAGAGGGCCGCCACGGCAAGTCTGCCATCCCCGGAAGCCTTCACCGCCATCACCATGGCGGGAGCGCTGACCTCCCAGAGATAAGCACCCTGAGCATCCAGACAGTAGAGATTCCAGATCGTCCCAAACAGCAGACGCCGGCCTCCATCCACCACGTCCACGCAGAGATTCTGCTCTTCATCGCGCAGGAAGCTCATTCCCCGGCCGTTGAGCCTGGGTCTGAAGCTTTGGTCCCAATTGGTGATCTTGATCACGTCACTGCTGTCCGTAAATGCAGGATGTGCACTTGGCCATTCATAGACGATCCGGTCCGCCAGTCTGAATTCGCGTGGTTGAGAGCCCCAGGAAGTGAAGCCCACTTCGCTGCCGCTTGCGTTGACTCTCAGATGCAGTTTGTCCCAGAGGTTAAAGTCGTTGATCTCAGGGGCGTGATACATCTCTATCTGGTTGTCCGCATTCAGGATACCCCAATCCGGCGCCATGCCGCAGAAGAATATCCCGCCCTTATGCCGCGGAGCCAGATCTGTGATCGAGTTGTTGGAAACACTGATATCGGCGTATTCACCTCTTCCCTGATCTTTCCAGGCCCTGATCGTGTAGCGCGAACCTGGCAGGCTGTCCGCCTGACAAGATCCACCCGCGTAAAGAGTCTGTGAATCCGCTGAGAAAGAGGGGATGAGGTATTCATAGATCTCGCCCACCATGTCACTTGTATCTGGTTCATAGAGCGGCTTCAGGTCTTCGGCATCCAGCACGGCCAAACGAAAGCTTTCGTTAAAACTCACCACGAGTTTGCTACCGTCTGGACTGAACCTGACCATATAGGGTTTGGAATCACCGGAAAAGCGATACTGGCTATAGCTGTTAAAATCGCTGGAGTAAATCCTTACCCGTCCATCCTGACAGGTCACTGCCATACGTCCATCCGCCGCAAAGCTCAATCCTCCAATCCTGGCGGTTCCAAACTCCAGAACCAGCACCAGACTCCAGTCTCTGCAGTCCAGTATAAGGACCTCTCGGGTGATCAGACCTACGGCCAGGTATCTGCCATCAGGTGAAAACTCGATCTGATGAATCCGGTCAGCCAACGCGCCTTTCCGAAACACGATATCTCTGCTTTCCAATGAAAAGACATAGATGCCGCCTTCCTCATCATGGCCTCCCACCGCGGCAAAACGCTTATCGGGAGATAGTGCTCCCGCGTGCAGACGTCCGATTCGCTCAAGCCCGATGGGGGGTCTCAGGACCTGGCGAAGCCGTCCATCGCTCAAATCCCAGAGCCGGGCACTCTTGTCGGCCGAACTGGTGAGCAGGACGGTCTGGAGCGAATCGATTGAGATCGCGGAAATCCTGCCCGTGTGCATCGTGTTTTGCATCATGAGCACAGGTTCGGTGGCTATCTGGC
>JAGOIY010000108.1 GCA_017995405.1 Candidatus Cloacimonadota bacterium | reverse complement strand
ATATCCAGCATGGCGATCTTGATAAGGTCTGCCGCGCTGCCCTGGATGGGCATATTGACGCTCACGCGTTCGGCCTCGCTTTTGAGGCCCTGATTATTGCTGTTGATATTGGGCAGATAGAGTTTGCGGCCAAAGAGGGTCTCGCAATAGCGGTTTTGACGGGCCGCGTCGATAGAGGAGCGGATGTAATCCCGGATGGTGGGAAAGCGCTCAAAGTAGTTGCGGATCATCTCTTTGGCGTCCGCCAGGCTGATGCCCAGCTCGCGCGAGAGCTTCTTTTGTCCCATACCGTAGAGGAGGCCAAAGTTGATGGTCTTGGCGCCGCGCCGCTCATCAGAGCTCACCTCTTCCAGAGGCTTGTTGTGGATATAGGCAGCCGTCTGGCGATGGATATCGAGGCCGTCCCGGAAGGCCTGCAGCAGCACCTCGTCTTTGGAAAAGAGGGCCAGCAGCCGCAGCTCGATCTGAGAATAATCCGCGGCCAGGATCACACGATCGGGAGCGGAAGCCACAAAGGCTTTGCGGACCTGGCGTCCCAGCTCGGTGCGGATGGGAATGTTTTGCAGGTTGGGATTGGAGGAAGAGAGCCTTCCGGTGGAGGCAACCGTCTGATTGAAAGAGGAGTGCACCCTCTGAGTGGCTGGATTGATCAGCTTGGGGAGGGTATTGACGTAGGTGGATTCCAGCTTGCTGAGCATGCGGTATTGGATCAGGAGGCGGGCGATCTCGTGATCGTCGGCCAGCTCTTCCAGCACGGCGCTGTCGGTGGAAAAGCCGCTTTTGGTCTTCTTTTTGGTGGGCAGGCCCTTTTCCTCAAAGAGCAGTTTGGCCAGTTGCTGGGTGGAATTGAGGTTAAACTGATATCCGGCATAGTCATAGATGAGGTCGGTGAGGCGCTTGAGTTCCGTGTTGATGGAGGCGGAAAGCTCTCTGAGGATGGAAGAATCCAGGGCCACGCCGTTCTGCTCCATGCGTTTGAGCACCCGGATGAGCGGCAGTTCGATATCCTGATAGAGTGGGTGGAGGCCGGTGAATTCCAGGCGGCGTCTGTAGATGGGAGTCAGTCTGAAAACCGCCCAGGCATCTTCAGCGGCATATTCGGCCGCCTTGACGGGATCGGCCAGATCGAAGGTGATCTGGTTTTTACCGCTGCCGATGATCGCAGTGATGGGAATCATCTCGTGATGCAATTCCCGCGCCGCGCAGGCATCCAGAGAATACTGATTTGTCCCCGGCTCAAGCACATAGGCGGCCAGCATGGTGTCGAAAATGGGGTTGCTGATCTTCCAGCCGTGCCGCTCCAGCACGATGAGGTCATACTTCAGGTTGTGCCCGCTGAGCAGCTTGCCATCCAGAGCTCTGGACAAAGCCGGGACCACCTCGCTTAAAAGGAGGTTGTCCTGGAGTTGGTGCCCCAATGGCAGATACCAGGCATTCTGAGCGCTGTAGCAGAGCGAAATCCCCACCAGATTGGCCTGGATGGGATCGATGGAGTCGGTCTCGGTGTCGATGCTGATTTCCGAGGCGGATTGAAGCGCGCTGAGCAGCTCAGGGAAGTTGGCTGGGGTGGCGAGGATGGTCTGAAAGGCAGTGGAACCGTAAACGTCCCCGTTGGCACTCTGCGAACTCCCGGAACCGTAAACGTCCTCGTTTGCGCTCTGTGAACTCTGCCCAACTCCCGCATTGCTCTCACCCGAAAAGATATCAGCCTGCTGGGTGGCCGTGTCTTCTTTGATGGCTGGTTTGGAATAGCGTGACTCCATGCGGCGCTTGAGGTTGAGCAATTCATACGCGCTCAAAAGACCGGCTGCTTTGGCCAGGGAGGAGGCATCGAAGGGTTTCAGATGGACTGGCTCGATCGGTACGTCTCTGATGATGGTGGCCAGGGTGCGGGAAAGCAAGGCCGCGTCTTTATCCGCTTCCAGCTTTTTGCGATATTTCTCTGGCACCTGTTCCAGAGCGGTGTAGATATTGTCCAGGCTGCCAAACTGGGTGAGGAGGTCCACCGCGCCTTTGGGTCCGATGCCTTTCACCCCGGGAATATTGTCTGACGCGTCACCCACCAGGGCCAGATAGTCGATAAACTGCTGAGGCCGCACACCAAACTTGGTAAAGACGGCGTCCGAATCGAGGGTGACGTCCTTGGCGGGGTCCCAGATGCTCACACCCGCTTCCACCAGTTGGGAATAATCCTTGTCTGAGGTCACCAGCACCACGTCATAGTCTGTCTTATAGCGCTCCGCCAGGGTGGCGAGGACGTCATCCGCCTCGTAGCCGTCCAGAGAGATTTCCGGCAGCCCGATGAGCTCAAAGAACCGCTTTACCGGCTCGATCTGAGAGATCAGGTCATCCGGCATGGGAGGACGGTTAGCTTTGTAGGCCTCGCTGAGCTCGTGACGAAAGGTGGGGGCCTTGCGGTCGAAGCTGATGAGGATGTGATCCGCGTGTTTGAGTTCCAGCAGCCTCAGAAAGCTGTTGATCACGCCAAAGATGGCGCTGGTGTGCTGGCCCTTGGAATTCACCAGCGGGTTGGCGATAAAGGCGAAGTGGGAACGGTAGAGCAGGGCCGTACCGTCGATCAGATAGAGGGTGGGTCTCACGAGGCCTCCTAATCTTATGGAACCGCAAACGTCCCCGTTTGAGCTCTGTTAACTCTCTTCACGGCAGACGAGGACGTCTGCCACTCCATTAGTCAGGATCATTTCATCAGCAGCATCCGCTTGCCAAAACTGCTTCCGGGAGTTTCCAGACGGTAGAGATAAACTCCACTGGCCACGGATGTTCCGCTGCTGTCGCGTCCATCCCAGACGAGGGTATGGCTGCCCTGGCTGAGTTGGCCGTCCAGCAGAGTCCGCACCAGTTGGCCCTTGAGATTATAGATCCTGAGGCTGGCGTGGCTGGCTTTGCTGAGGCTGAAACTGATGCTGGTGCTGGGGTTGAAAGGATTGGGATAATTCTGAAGCAATTGGTCCCGCAGGGGTGGGATGGTCTGATTGGGGTTGTCCACATAGCCGGTGGCGGCATAGGAACCCTGCCTCATCAATCCGCCCCGATAGACGGTCCAGGGCATTTTAGCGGTGACCGGACGCCTCAGATTGACCACCAGAATGCCGGTGGAATAACCCGAGATCAGTCTCAGGATGCCATCGCCGTCCAGGTCTGTCAGGGTGGCGGGGGTGTTGCCGTTGAAGCTGGTACCAAAGGGGAAGCCGGGCACGTTCGATCCGTCGTGGTTAAAGGCATAGACGCTGCTGATATAGCTCTGCATCAGGATCTCCAGATAGACGTCGCCATCGAGGTCCGCGATCAGAGGAGGAGCTGTGAAGCTGGCGCCGATGTTGATTGGAAAGCCGGGCAGATCGTTACCGCTCTGATTCACGGCATAGAGCTTGCCGTCCAGAGTGGTGAAAACCAGCTCGGAACTGCCGTCTCTGGTCAGATCGGCTGGCACGGCCCCGTTGGGGACGGCAGCGCTGAGGGCTTTGGAAAACACTTCGCTCCCGCTGGAGTTGATGAGCACCAGATTGGGGCCCGCGCCGATGGCAATCCGGTTGTTTTCCAGCACCAGCGGCGAACCGGTGACCGGGCCTCCCACATTGACGGGGAAGCCAGTCTGGGCCAGGCCGTTGCCTCTGATCACGTGCAACTGGCCGTTTTGGGTGCCCAGGATAATCTCACAGGCCCCGTCATTATCCAGATCGGCGGCAGCCAGTTCACTGGGGAAGGTGGATGTGAGCGAGACAGGAAATCCCGGCACCTGAGTACCGTTTGCCCTGAAGGCAAAGAGCCGTTTATCCAGCGAGTGGACCAGCACTTCGTTGGTCCCGTCGCCATCGATATCGGCAATCACGGGAGTGAAAAGAAAGCTGGAGCCGCTGTCGTAGTTGAAGATAGGCGTCCCGCTCAGAGTGGTGGCATAGACGGTCCCGGTGCGGCTGCTGAACACGAGATCGGGATTGCCGTCGTTGTTGATGTCTCCCATGGCGGAGCTGCGCATCACGTTTTGCTCACTTGGAGCGTCGAAGCCGCCAAACTGCTCTCCGTCCGTCCCGATCAGATAAGTCTCTCCAAAGACGTCCAGATACATGATGTCCAGGTTGTCGTCGTTATTGAAATCATACACGATGGGAGCGCTGTGGGTGCTGTTTTCGCAATCCCAGGGAAAGCGGTTGTCGATCAGAGTGATGGCAAATGAGGCGGTGGACTGCCTCACGCCGATAGAGAGCTGCGTGACGGGATGGCGGGCATCGATGCTGAGCTTGAGGTTGTATTCTCCATAGGGCAGATCGTAGGGCAGCTGGAAACTGATATAGAGATCAGGCGAGGAAAGCGCTCCCGGGGCCAGATCGGCAATACTGATGCAGGGCCCCAAAAGCTGCACTCCATAAGGCATCCCGGTGACGGTGACACTCACGTTGTGGGCGGCTGCCCAGCCATCCTGATTGCGGACGCGGGGATAGATCCTGAGGGCTTCGCCGGGATTGAAACTGCCGTCTCCGTCGCCATCTTCATCGGTGATCTCATAGCTTTCGAGGCTGAGGAGCGGCAGGGAAGGATCGGGATATTTGACGCTGATGGAGGGATCGCCAAACAGCACCACCTCATAATAGCACCAGCGCATCACGTCGTTTGTGAGCGCGGCGTTGAGGTTTTGGGCCCGGGAATAGGTGAGGGCTTTGCCGAGCTCGGTGTTGAGGGTCTCATACAGGCCGATAAAGTACTGGCGGTCATAGAACTGCGACGCTCCGTTGATGCCGCCCGGCATATACCATCCGTAACGGGTGTTGCCGATGAAGCTGAACAGCCCGCCTGCCGTGGTGACCATGTGCTCGGCGATGCATTCACCGTCTCCGCTGGTGCGTTGATCGAAAGCGGCGGGATAGCAGCCCTGGGTGTAAAGAAAGCCATATTCCGTGTTTTGAAGCTGTTCGATGGTATTGTTGCCCTGTCCCATCAGGAAGGTCTCGTTGGCGTGGCCCATGTGGTTCATCACGTTCGCGCCGTCGTTGATGGCATTCCAGACGAGGTTTTCGTTGTAGGTCCCATCTCTTTGGTAGAGGGTGCGCAGCTCGTAGGTCTCCGGGATATGAGTGGCCACGTCGTCTTTATAGTCTCCGCCCCAGGTGACGGGGTTCCAATTGAGGTTTTCGCCAAACATGAGAGCGATGTTGTTGCTGAAGGTGGTGTTTTGCACGTAGTATTGGATTTTGCGGAACATGTTTTGAAACTCGCTTTGGAGCTCGGCGGGAAAACGACCAATGTGCAGTTCGGGAACCATATCGGTGTCGTCGAGGATTTCGCCGTAGATCTGGTTGTTGTTGGCGTCCCAGTTGCCATCCAGATTGCTGAAATAGATGTCCACCGGCATTCTGGTATCCACGGTGTCGCCCACCTGACCATAAGCTCCACGTTCCGGAACGATCTCGTCATCGCCTCCTAAGATCACGTATTCCAGCGGGTTGGAAGTGGCCGCCCAGCTCTGGTAGGCATCGATGATGAAAGCCCGCACTTTGGCGGCGTTGTCGATGCCGGTGTATTGAGCATAGATATCCTGAGTGGTAAAGATGCCGGTGCTCACTCCATTGGACTCGCGCCACTGGACGTAATCCGTGAACCAGTCCACCCGGGTGGGGTCTGTGATCACGATCATCTGCTTGGGAGTGGAAAGATCGATCAGACGGCTCTGGGGCACATGCGTCCGGAAGCGCTCTGCCCCGGCGTAGCTGTTTGCCTCAGATGGATTTACCACCATTTCGGCCAGCTCTCTGAGCGCGTTGGCATCCCGCCTGAGCATATTGGCCTGACGGCTGCTGAGATCGCGATCGGGACTGGCATGCAGGCTCAGCGAAATATCTTCATAGACCAGCAGTTCTCTAGTGACAGGGTTGTATTTATAAGGAAAGACGTTGATCACGGCGATCTGATAACCGCGCTGGAACTGGGTGCCCAGATAGCGGTAAGACTCTGTGGGCCAGGGAGAATCAACGTTCCAGATGAGGGG
>JAGOIY010000107.1 GCA_017995405.1 Candidatus Cloacimonadota bacterium | reverse complement strand
GCGGCACGCGCTGCCTTGGAACGGGCTTGCAGCGTGGCGATTGTGTCTTGTTCGTGTTTGCTCATGCTTTCCTCAAAATCACGCTTAAATAAGTATCCCCTTCACCGCAGCGCTGCGGTGAAGGGGTTTAACATGTGGTGGAGCATAACGGGATCGAACCGTTGACCTCATGACTGCCAGTCATGCGCTCTCCCAGCTGAGCTAATGCCCCAAATTGCTGGTGCAAGTTTCGTGGCTCACTTCCGCCAAAGGCCGTTTTTTTGTCAAGCAGATAATTCACGAGATAGCGTAAGATGCTGCAAACTATAGCTGTCTTTGTCTGATTCACTCCATCCTGCGTCTTCTCTGCATTGTCGAGCCCGAGTCCAGCCGGACCATATCGGACCCATCCCCAACAAATGCGGCTTGGGTGGGGCATGGTATGCCGCGGACAGGGTGAAAGGGTTAAGGGCCAATGCCTTAGCGCTTGCCTCCAAAGATGCTTCCCATGATGCCGCGGATAATGGAACGGCCCACCTGGCTGCCCACCGTCCTGGCCGTCTGTTTGGCCATGGTTTCCACCAGGCCCTGGCGTTTTTTGGTGCCCCAGAGCAGTTCTCCCACCGCGCTGCGTTCAGGTTCTGCTTTGGTTTTGACCGCGCTGGCTTCCTGTTCCTGATTCTCTACCCGTTCGTTAGCCCGGCGCTGCAGGATTTCGTGGGCCGATTCCCTGTTCACCGCTCTGTCATACTTGATCCCGACAGGGCTGCGGGCTATAATGGCGGCACGTTCCTGGTCGGTGATGCTGCCCATGCGGCAACGGGGTGGACTGATCACCGTTTTCTCCACCGGCATAGGTACTCCCTTAGTCATCAGGGTGGAGACAAGCGCTTCTCCCACTCCCAGTTGCGAAATCACGTCGGCCACCTTGAGCCTGGGATTGGGTACAAAGGTCTCGGCCGCTGTCCTGACGGCCTTCTGATCTCTGGGAGTGTAAGCGCGGAGAGCGTGTTGGAAGCGGTTTCCCAACTGGCCGAGGATTTCGGAAGGGATGTCGTCTGGGAACTGGGAACAGAAATAGACTCCCACGCCCTTGGAGCGGATCAGGCGCACCACCTGCTCCACCTTTTTGATCAGCGAGGGCTGCGCGTCGTCAAAGAGCAAATGGGCTTCGTCGAAGAAGAATACCATGCGGGGTTTATCGAGGTCTCCCACTTCCGGAAGGTTTTCATAGAGCTCCGAGAGCAGCCAGAGCAACAGGCTGGAATAGAGCTTGGGGCTCAGCACCAGTTTGTCCGCGGCCAGCACACTGATGACGCCGCGACCGCTCAGGTCCGTCCTCATCAGGTCTGCCAGTTCCAGGGCCGGCTCTCCAAACAGCTGCTCGGCACCTTCCCGTTCCAGGCCCAGCAGGGAACGCTGAATCGCAGCTATGGAAGCGGGACTCACCAATCCGTAGGCTTTGGAAATCTCGCTTTTGTTGTCGGCCACAAAGGAGAGCAGGCTTCTGAGGTCGTCGAGGTCCAGCAGCATCAATCCTTCATCGTCAGCCAGCTTAAAGACAATTTCCAGGGTGCCGGACTGCACGTCGTTGAGATCGAGAATGCGGGAAAGGAGAGCAGGTCCGATCTCGCTGATCGTGGTGCGGACCGGATGCCCGGAGCTTCCAAACACATCCCAGAAGATCAGAGGACTGCCTTCCTGGGTATAACCTTCCACTCCGATCTGGGCCACTCTGGCCGCCAGCTTGTCATTCATGGTACCCGGCATGGCCAGTCCCGCCACGTCGCCTTTGACGTCGGCCATGAAGACGGGCACTCCCATGCGGGAAAATCCTTCCGCCAACACCAACAGCGTCACCGTCTTACCGGTTCCCGTGGCCCCTGCAACCAAGCCATGCCTGTTTCCAAAGGCGGGGTCCAGAAAGACCTGGCTGTCTCCTTTGCCGATCAATATCTGATCCATTAAAACCTCCTGGGACGCGTCCTGAAAGGGAACGCTTATCTTTCAGCCCAGTCTTTATGCTGAAAAGAAAACGTCAAGACATATTTCGGAGCGCTGTAAATCTCAGGCGCGCAAAACAGCCAAACCCGCGCTTGACAAAAGAGGCCTTCCAATATACCCTGCAACCGAGGTACCATGAAAAAAATCGGCTTGACTGACCAGCAGGTGATCGCGCTCGTGGATTGCAACAACTTCTACGTGTCCTGCGAACGCGTGTTTGACCCTTCTCTGGAGGGCAAACCGGTGGCCGTGCTTTCCAACAACGACGGCTGCATGGTATCCCGTTCCGCCGAAATCAAAGCTTTGGGTATCCCGATGGGGGCACCCGGATTCAAATATGAGGGCCTGGTCCGTCAGCACGGCGGCACCTTGCTCTCGTCCAATTACGCCCTCTATGGTGATATGTCCGCCCGCGTGATGGAGACCCTGTCTCACTTCGCTCCGGAAGTGGAGATTTACTCGATCGACGAGGCCTTCCTGGTGCTGACCGGCCTGCGGCTCAAAGACCTGGAAGAATACGGACGCAAAATCCGCAAGACCGTCACCCAATGGACTGGCATCCCCGTTTCGGTGGGAATCTCCACTTCCAAGACCCTGGCCAAGGTGGCAAATCACTGGGCCAAACGGGTTCCCGGTTTCAAAGGTTCTCTGGCGTTGATGGATGAAGACAGGATCGCCAAAGCCCTGCAAAAAACACCAGTAGGCGAGGTGTGGGGGATAGGGCGTCAGTATGAGAAGTTCCTCATCCAGAATGGGATAAACAACGCCTGGCAGCTCCGCAACGCCAATGAGAAATTCGTGGACCACTACATGACGGTGGTGGGACATAAGACTGTTTTGGAACTGCAAGGCTTTTCCGCCATCGAGATTGACGAAGTCCCATCTCCCAAAAAGAGCATCGTGGTCTCCCGCTCCTTTGGAAAACAGGTGGAATCCCTGGCCGAACTGGAGGAAGCCGTCTCCACTTATATCACCCGGGCCGCGGAAAAACTGCGGGTCCAGGATTCCGTGGCGGGACGGATGATGGTGTTTCTGAGCACCAACCGCTTCAAAGAAGGGCCCCAATACAGCAATTCCCTCCAGACGGTGCTTTCACCTCCCAGCGCTTATACTCCGGACCTCATCAGGATCGCTCTGGAGCTGCTCAGAGAGCTGCATCTGCCCGGTTTTGAATACAAGAAAGCGGGGGTGATGTTTAGCGAGATCATCCCATCCGGAGACGTCCCGCTCAGTTTCATCGAGACCAATTATCTGGACGACCGGCGCAAGGTCCTGATGGACACAGTAGACAAAATAAACCGCAGAAGCGGCAGGGATACAGTGTTTTACGCCAGCTCCGGGGTAAAAAAGGAATGGCAGATGAAACGCGCCAGACTCTCACCCGCCTACACGACCCGCTGGAGCGACCTTCCGAGGGCCAAATGAGCGACTGGCACACTCTGGAACAAGCTTGTGAAGCAAGGATCACGATCCATCGGTCCCGCTTCATCGCGTGGGTGATTCCTGTCCGTGATCCCGCTCAGGCGGCAAGTGAGATTGCCGTCCGCAGCCATGAATTTGAGGACGCTACCCACAACTGCTATGCCTGGGTCACAGGTTTCAAGCGGGAGCAGAGCTATTATTCCGATGCCGGTGAACCTGCTGGCACGGCTGGCAAACCCATCCTCAACGCGCTCCTTAGTGCCGGACTCACTAACGTGGCGGCGACCGTAACGCGTTATTACGGAGGCGTAAAATTGGGCGTGCGCGGTCTCATTGAAGCCTACAGCCAGAGCGTGGAAGAGGCTTTAAAAACTGCCTCCCTGGTGCCCGCTATCCCGATGTCAACTATCTGGATCACAAGCGATTATTCCGATGCCGAAAGCGCGCAAAGACTGGTCCAAAAGCTGGGCGGCGGCGTTGTGGATATCCGTTACGAGGCCCGGGTGGAGACGATTCTGAGCTTGCCGGAGAGATCACTCGCGGAGTTTTGTGAATTTCTGGATGGCAGGGGCCGCCAGAACGGATTAGTTTATAGACTAAAGGAACAATGATATGCGTATATTAATAATTGCGATGCTGTTGCTTGTTATTATTGGGACATTGACTGCTCAGGACGCGCGGATAATCTCGACCCGAAACGGCAAGACCGTCAGTATCGCTCAGCTGGCCAAAGAGCTCAAAAAGTATGACGTGGTCTTCTTTGGAGAATTCCACGACGACGCCACTCTGCACGCCCTCCAGGCCGAATTGCTCCCCCTCATGCACAAAGCGGGCAAGCGCCTGATCGTCTCCTTTGAAATGTTTGAACGCGACGTCCAGCCTGATCTGGATGCCTATCTGGCAGGTTCTGTCACTGAAGAGCAGTTTCTGCAGAGCTCGCGGCCCTGGTCAAACTATGGCACGGACTACCGTCCCCTCCTGGAGTTTGCCAGGCTCAAAAATCTCAAAGCCATCGCCGCCAATATCCCACGCCGGTTGGCAGGTCAGGTGGCCCGCAATGGAACAGCCGCGCTCGATGATCTCAGCAACGACGATAAAGTCCTGATGGCCCTGGAAATATCAGCTCCCGAGGGCAAGTATAAAGAGAGATTTATGGCCACCATGAAGGCCAACGGCATGCACGCCAGCCCCAACGACGCAAATATGCTGGAGCGTCTGTATTATGCCCAGTGCATGAAAGACGACACCATGGCCGAGAGCCTGGCCCAATATCTGGAACGTTATCCCCGCCACCGGATTGTCCATTACAACGGCGATTTTCACAGCCGGGAATATCTGGGAACGGTGGAACGCCTCAGAAGCCGCGTCCCCAAGGCCAGGATAGCTGTTCTGAGTCCTCATTATGCCAGCCTGCCTCTTCCTGAAACCCCGTCAGAACTGGCAGACTATCTGATTGTCATACCAGAAAAGCCAGAGCAGAATCAGGAGGATTAATCCTATGATCCGCAAAGCCACTCATGCCGGAAAGTTCTATCCCCGTTTTGGTTACGCCATCATCAGCCAGTTGGCTGGCTGGACGGCCGAGAGCCGCAAAGCTCCTCACACCGAGCACAGCCTCGGATTGATCGTTCCGCACGCCGGCTATATGTATTCCGGCGCTATCGCCGCCAGAGCTTATCATCACATCTCGGAAGAAGGCTTTGACGCCTTTGTGGTCTTGCACCCCTCCCATCATGGCGGCAACTTTGATTACAGCGTTTCGGCTTTCCAGGAGTATGAAACCCCCCTTGGCAACATCCGGCTCGACACCGAATGCTATGCCGCTCTCACCAGTGGAGACGAACCCAGCGATCTCTGGCTGCGCTATCATGAGCAGGAGCACTCCATGGAGATCCAGCTTCCCATGATCAAGTATTTCTTTCCCGATGCCAGAATCTGCCCTGTGATGCTGGGACGCCAAAACCTCAACAACTCCAGGCGCCTGGCAGACCGTATCTCCTATCTCCTCACTCAGACTTCCAGACGCGTGGCAATTATTGCCTCCACAGACCTTTCTCATTATCACGATGCCGCCAGCGCCGAGACCAAAGACAAGCTGCTGGCCAAGCTGGTGCAGGAACAGGCTATCGATGATCTCTGGGACCTGATTAATGACGGCGACTGCGAAGCCTGCGGGATCGGGGCCATCCTCACTTTGCTGTGCTTGGGTTCCAACGTCCCCGGCGCTAAAATGCAGGTGCTGGAATACACCCACTCCGGCCTGGTTTCCGGCCATAATCAACAGGTGGTGGGCTATCTGGCCGCCAAGCTGTGGCGCTAACCTGGCGTCGGATTCCTGCGTTCACTACAGAGATACAGAGGTTTCTTTTTTCACTACAGAGGCCCCAAAGGACACAGAGAGAGTTACAGAGGATGACAGACAAATGAGGCCACACTTATGGAGCCGGAAACGTCCTCGTTTCCGGGAGGACACGTAGCGTCGGATTCCAATCCAGCGCGTGATCACTATTGAACCGAGAACATATCAAATATGAAACTTACCAAAGCGCAACAAACAGAACTCCTCGCCCTGGCCAGATCAGCCATCCGGGCCAGATTTGAGCATCAGCAGATTGCTGTGCCGCAAGACAAGCTGTTT
>JAGOIY010000106.1 GCA_017995405.1 Candidatus Cloacimonadota bacterium | reverse complement strand
AAACGCAGCCGGACTACCGCGGAATTGGCGTTTATCATACAATCTCCTTGACCCTCTGGCATGATTGATGGGGCACAAAGCTCCCCATGGCCAGACAGCCATGTCTCATAATCTAATGCATCTGCCTGCGTACGCAAGCACTTCATCTCGGTTTGTCATCAATAAACTCCTGACGCGCTTTTCTGCTGCCCCGACCGCGATCCCCGACAGCGTGGAGGACGTCCAGTGATCTTTGGCAACACAAGCTTCCCGCTTTCCTGCCCAATCACTTGCCGTGGAGATACCGTGCCCTCTCCCCCGTTTTTCGCCGGAGGGCGCACGGCATCTCCACGGCAACCAATGAGCAAGAATGCGGACGCGAAGCGCTGTGTAAGCCGCCGCGCGGGCTATTTGATCACGCCCCAGATTTCTCTGGCGTAGGCCTCGATGGTCACATCGGAAGAAAAAAGGCCCATGTTGGCGATGTTGGCAGCCGACATTCTATTCCACTGTCGACGTTGAGGATAGGCGTCGTTGACTGCTTCCATGACCCGGGTATAATCCGCCAGATCGGCAATCACGCAATACTCATCCCCCTGATACAGAAGGCTGTTCAGGATTGGCTGAAACAATCCGGGATGGAACGCGTCCAGTTCTCCGGAACCGATGAAATCGATGATCCGTTTGATGGTTGGATCGCCATGGGCAATCCCGTAGGGGTGGTAGCCGGTCTGTTTGAGCTGTTTCACCTGCTCTGCCGTCATGCCAAAGAGGAAAAAGTTGTCGGGGCCCACCGCGTCCCTAATCTCGATGTTGGCCCCATCCAGAGTGCCAACCGTGAGTGCGCCATTGATGGCGAACTTCATGTTGCCCGTTCCTGAGGCTTCCGTTCCCGCGGTGGAAATCTGCTGCGAGACTTCGGCGGCCGGCATGATCCGTTCTGCCAGAGTGACGCGATAGTTGTGCAAAAACACTACCTTGAGATATTTGGAGAGGTCCCTGTCGCGATCGATGTAAGCCCCGATGGCACAGATCAGACGGATGACCAGCTTGGCCATATAGTATCCCGGAGCGGCCTTTCCGGCAAAGAAAAAGCTGTGTGGCACCAGGCCGGCCGTTTCACCATCCTTGATCCTGAGGACCAGGTGGATGATGTGCAGGGCGTTGAGGAGCTGGCGTTTATACTCATGGAAGCGCTTGGCCTGAAAATCGAAGATGCTGTCCGGATCGAGCTTATGCTGAAAGACATCCTGATGGTAGGCGGCAAAGTCCAGTTTATTCTGGTGCTTGACCTTTTCCAGTTCATCCAGAAAGGTACTGTCGTCCAGCAAAGCGTTGAGCTTGGATAGCTTACGACTGTCTTGGCGCCATGCTGTCCCGATTGTATCGTCCAGCAAATCAGCCAGCAGGGGGTTGGCGAGCATCAACCATCTTCTGGGTGTGATGCCGTTGGTCTTGTTGTTGAACATCTCCGGGTAGTATTGATAGAAGTCTTTGAATACCTTATCCTTGAGGATCTGAGTATGCAGGGCTGAAACTCCATTGATGCTGTGTGAGCCCACGATGGCCAAATGGGCCATGCGGACGGATTTGACGGGCTCTTCCTCGACAATGGACAGGCGTCTCAGGGTGGGATCGTCTGCCTTGCGGGTGAGCCTGATCTCATAGAGGAAGCGGTGGTTGATCTCATAGATGATCTGCAGATGGCGGGGCAGGACCCTTTCCAGCACCTGGACTGGCCACTTTTCCAGGGCTTCGGGAAGAATGGTGTGGTTGGTGTAGGCCAGAGTGGCTTTGGTGATTTCCCAGGCGACTTCCCAGTTAAGGTGCTTTTCATCCACCAGCAGCCTCATAAGTTCGGCCACGGCAATGGCAGGATGAGTGTCGTTCATCTGGATGGCGGCCTGCCCGGAAAAGGCGCTCCAATCCTTGTGTTTTTTGGCAAAGCGGCGCAACACGTCCTGCAGCGTGGCGCTCACAAAGAAATATTCCTGCTTGAGGCGCAATTCTTTGCCGGCCATATTGTTGTCGTTGGGATACAATACCTTGGAGATCATCTCGGAGCTGTTTTTGTCGGCCACCGCCTGGACGTAATCTCCCTCATTGAAGTACTGCAGGTTAAAGTCACGGGTGCTCTTTGCCGACCACAGTCTCAGGGTATTGACATAGCCGTTTTGGTAGCCCGGCACCAGGTAATCATAGGCCATGGCCATCACCGATTCTGCTGGCACCCAGCTGGGCTGTCCGCCTCCCTGATCGTTGACGGTGTTCACAATCCGGCCGCCAAAGTGGACAGGAAAGAGCCGTTCCGGACGCGGGATTTCCCATACCGAGCCATAACGCAGCCAGTTGTCCGGAGTTTCGGTCTGTTCACCGTTTTTGATATGCTGAAAGAAAATCCCGTATTCGTAACGGATACCGTAACCGTAAGCCGGAATTCTGAGGTTGGCCATGGAATCCAGAAAACAGGCTGCCAGACGTCCCAAGCCACCATTGCCCAGCCCGGCATCCCATTCCAACTCCTCCAGCATGCTCATTTCAAAGCCCAACTTTTTGAGGGCTTCCAGGCTCTGGAGTCCCAGGTCCAGGTTCAGAATGGCGTTGCCAAGGCTGCGGCCGATCAGGTATTCCATCGAAAGATAATAGACCCGCTTGCTGTTTTTGGCGTATTCTTCCGGCTGAGTCACCAGCCAGCGATCCAGCATAATATCTCTGATCACGGTGGCAAAAGCCTGGAAACAATCCTGGGGCGTGGCGGAAAACTGATCTTTGCCGCGCTGATACTTGATGTGCTCCACAAACCTCTTGACAATCCCTTCCGAGCTCCCTTCGAGCCGTAGCGACGTGATCATGTCGTTCAAATCTTTGGTCATTGCCGCCTCCTCTGTTTTGTGCTGGAGATAATATATCCGGGCCCACGCGCAAAGCCATCGCTAATGCTATGTCCAGATCTAGATTATCGCCCGGATGAGTTGAAGATTATCAGCAGTATCGTTAGGGCTGAACGCTGAAAATGGGCCCCGTAGCAAGAATTTCGTTGACAAGCTAGACCCCGGTTTTTTCTTTGGAGAAGTGATACTATTCAATCCTGAGCCGGGAGGAACAATGACAGAGCAACAAAACATCGATGAGGTTGGAATTTTTCACGGCCTTTCCGAGGACGTGGTTAACGGATTTGCCAAAGACCTGCAGAGGGTTTGGCATAAAAAGGGTGAGGCCATCATCATGGAAAACACTCAGGGCGACAATCTCTTCTACATCTGCCACGGCCGGGTCGAGATCAACAAAGGCCTGGAAAACGAAGAGACCCCCTTCGCCCAGCTTTCCATCCTGCATCCGGGTGAATTTTTTGGCGAGATGAGCATTATCAACGATGAGCCCCGCTCCGCCACTGTGGTTGCACTGGATGACGTGGAGTTGCTGGTGATTCCCAGAGATGTGTTTGTAAACATCACTTTCAGCCATCCGGTGGTGATGTTCAATCTCATCCGCACTATATCGGGACGACTGCGCAACACTAACGATAAGTTTATCGAGCTGATGAACCAGATGATCAGCAAAAACCGCCTGATGGCCATCGGTCTGGCTGCAAGCAAGATCATCCACGACATCAAATCCCCCCTCACCGTGATCGTGCTCACCGCTCAGCTTCTGGAAAACCTCTATCCGGACGGGGCGGAATACACGGACAGCATCATCAAACAGACCAAACTGGTGGACCAGATGGTGAGAGAGATCCTGGATTTTGCCAAGGGTACCGAGATCGAACCGCTGATCCAGAAAGTGGACTTGGACGCATATTTTAAAGACCTGAAAGACACCTACGGCACCTCGCTTAAGAGCCGCGACATCAACTTTGTGGTTGAAAACAAGGTTTCCGAACTGGTCCATTTTGACGAAAACAAGATCAAACGGGTGCTGCTAAACCTGCTGAAAAACAGCTCCGAGGCCCTTACCGACAAAGGCGAGATCAGGATCGTGGCGAGCTTGTCCGCGGGTTGGCTGCAGATCAGTCTGATCGACGACGGACCTGGCATCCCGGAAGAGATCAGAAACGATCTTTTCAAGCCCTTTGTGACCTCCGGCAAAGCGCACGGCACCGGACTGGGACTGGCCATCTGCAAGAAAATCCTGCAGGAACACAAAGGCCGGCTGGAATACATCCCCGTTCAGCCTCACGGCGCGCGGTTTGACATCCGGATCCCTCAGTCGATGAAATAAAGACTTGTCAAAAAAGCCGCTCCGATTTTTGTGGCATCATCTAAACAATTATGGACGGTGAAAGATGTCAAGAATATGTGATATTTGTGGAAAGAGCGCCCAGGTTGGCAACCACCGCAGCCACGCTGTGAATGCCACCAAGCGTCGTTTCTATCCGAACCTGCACGAAATTCGCGCGCTGCTTCCTGGCGGTGTCAAGCGGGTCAAAGTCTGCAGCTCCTGCCTCAAGGCAAACAAGGTCCGCAAAGCGGTGGAGCGCTGAATATCTCCATTTGCCAGCCGGCCGGCTTATTCATTCGATGCGCTATGATAAGATAAACAAAGCGTCCGTTTTGAAATCGGGAATAGCCTTTTTTGACCGCTGTTCCCGATTTTCATTATCCGCCAATAAGCTTGGCATATAATACACAGGGGGTTATCAATGTCGATCGAAGAGATCCACAGACGTGTGCTGGACAGTTCCGCCATCCTGGATGAAGTCCGGGCTGAAATAGCAAAAGTGATAGTAGGGCAGGATGCGGTGGTCCGCAGGCTCCTGATTGGCATTCTGGTAAACGGCCATGTGCTGCTGGAAGGAGTTCCCGGCCTGGCCAAAACTCTGATCGTGAGCACTCTGGCCCAGGTGTTCGACGCGTCTTTCAGACGCATTCAGTTTACGCCTGACCTCCTGCCAGCCGATATCACCGGCACCCTGATCTACGACCAGCGGACGGGTGAGTTCAATCCCAAACGGGGGCCCATCTTCAGCAGTTTCATCCTGGCCGACGAGATCAACCGCGCCCCCTCCAAAGTGCAGAGCGCTCTTCTGGAGGCGATGCAGGAACGCCAGGTCACGATTGGCGATACCACCTATCCTCTGCCTTTTCCGTTTTTTGTGATGGCCACCCAAAACCCCATCGAGCAGGAAGGCACCTATCCCCTGCCGGAAGCTCAGGTAGACCGCTTCCTCTTCAAATTGCGCATCAAGTATCCCAGTCTGGAAGAGGAACGCCGCATTATGGACCGCATGGTCATTGATCAGCCCATCCCTGTGGACAAGGTACTCACACCGGCCAAAGTCAAAGTGATGCAGGATGTAATCACCGATATCCACATGGAAGACAAGCTCAAAGACTATATCCTTCACCTTGTGCAGGCAACCCGTCATCCGGAACGTTATCCACGCGTCTCATCCATGAACGGACTGATCGAGTATGGAGCTTCGCCCCGCGCCAGCATCAGCATGGCCAGGGCCGCCAAAGCCCATGCCTATCTGGAGCATCGCGGTTACGTGATCCCGGATGACATCAAAGCCATCGGACGCGACGTCCTTCGCCACCGGATCATCCTCTCCTATGAGGCAGAGGCCGAACAGCTTACAGCCGATGAGATCATCAACCGCATCTTCGACGAGATCGAGGTACCATAAGGGCAGATGCTCACACAAACTCCGGCCGACATCCTGAGGCGAGTCCGCAAGATCGAGATCCACACCCGCACCAAAGTGAGCGAGGTGTTTAGGGGAGAATACCACTCCAGCTTTAAAGGTCAGGGCCTGGAATTTGCGGAAGTGAGAGAATACCAGCCCGGAGACAGCTATCGCAGCATCGACTGGAACGTGAGTGCCCGCTTTGGCTATCCCTATGTAAAACTCTTTCAAGAGACCCGCGAGCTCAATGTCATCTTCCTCGTGGACGTGTCCGCGTCCCAGGATTTTGGCACCCGGATCATGCTGAAGAAAGAGAAGCTGGCCGAACTGGTGGCCCTGCTCTCCTTTTCCGCCTTGTCAAACAACGACAAGGTGGGCATGATCATGTACTCCGCCATCCTGGAAAAATATCTGCCTGCCCGCAAAGGGCGAAACCGTGCCCTGGAAATGCTGCGCGACATCCTCTATCTGGAACCCAAAGATAAGCGCACCGACCTCAAGGCCGC
>JAGOIY010000008.1:19698-29793 GCA_017995405.1 Candidatus Cloacimonadota bacterium | reverse complement strand
TTTTCGTGGCCAACGCCTCAAAGATCAAGTCTCTGGATGATATTATCAATGCTACTCTGATCATGCAGCAGGGAGACGTATCTCAGGAATACCTCAGCGTGATCGGTTTCAAGGGCCAGATCGAAGAATGCCCAACCCAGACAGACGCGCTCAGACTTCTGAACCGGGGCCTGTATGACGCTACCATCGTCAATCATGTGCATGGCATGTACCTGATGAAGAAGAACAGCTTTACCAACATCAGCGTCCTCTCCGATAAGATCCAGACCCGTGACTATTGTTACGCTTCGATGGATGAAGAGCTGATCAAAAAGATCAATCTGGCGCTCATCGAGATGGGGCGCACCGGACAGCTCAAACGTCTGCAGGACAAATGGTTTTCCAGCTATAGACCGCGGTTGGTTGCCGGCTCTTTTTTCGATGGCCAGCATCTCAAATGGACCCTGCCTATCCTGGCAATTCTGCTCTCAATGCTAGCCTACGCTATCGTCCTCAGCCGCAAGATGAAGAAAAAGAATCAGGAACTGCTGGTGAAAGTAAGTCTCTGCCGCGCTCAGGAAGAAGAGCTGAAGAGGGAGAGAGACCTGTTCAGATTCGGTCCGGTGGTAGTTTATAAACTGCAGATCGAGCCCCTCCAGATGCTCTATGTATCTTCCAACGTCAGTCAGTTTGGCTACTCCGAAGATGAAGTCAAAACCTTCCAAACAGGCCTGATGAGCATCGTGCATCCAGACGATCTGCCTGAGCTCTATTCTTCTCTGGCCAATCAGAACAAGGAAGCTCCCCAGCCCACTGAAAACCGCTACCGCATCCTCACCAAGAGCGGAGACTATGTGTGGGTGTATGACTACTCACTGTACCAGATCAACGATAACGGCCACATTATCTCATACGGTTACTTGATCGATATAAGCCTCAGCAAAGAACTGGAAGAGAATCTGATCGACGAGAAACTAAAAGCAGAGGAAGGCAGCCTGGCAAAAAGTCAGTTTCTGGCCGGTGTCAGCCATGAAATCCGCAACCCGCTCAATGGTATCCTGGGTTTGATCAATCTATTGCGGGACATGAAAATGAGCACCGAACTGCGGGAGATTTACGATCTCATTGACGCTTCCGGACACAGCCTGCAAAGACTTATAAACGACATTCTTGACCTCTCGAGAATAGAATCTGGCCAGCTTCAGAAGATGACAAGCGCGTTCAATCCCAATTATCTGCTTGAAGATCTGGTAAACACCTTTGCCCGTCAGAAAGAAAGGCCCAGCGTGGATATCAGATTGAACATCACCGACGAACTGCCTGAAATCCTGATGGGAGACCACGTCAGAACCCGCCAGATTATCACCAATCTCATGCACAACGCGATCAAGTTCACCAGCGAGGGCTGGGTGCAGTTAAATGCCAGCATCTACAGCAAAACCGAGGACTCGATCAGAATCCTGTTTTCTGTCCAGGACACTGGAGTTGGCATCGCTCCAGAGCATCATGAGCATATCTTTGATCTCTATTATCAGGACAATGCCAGCAAGGGCAAAGGAAGCGGAACCGGTTTGGGGCTCGCGATCGTGAAGCGGCTGATAGGGCTTCTGGGAGGAGTCATCTGGATGGAAAGTGAAGTGGGCAAGGGCAGCAGTTTTTACATTATCCTGCCATACTCGCTGGTTTCTGAGCCAGAAAACAATGTCCCCGAACCCCTTGAAGAAGCAAAACCTGACACGCTGCCCCCCATGCGAGTTTTGATCGTGGAGAGTGATCCCGTGAGCCGTAGGCTTTTGAACAACCAGCTAAAAGCTTGGGGTTTGGAGACAGACCTTGCCGATTCAGGCAATGCCGCCATTGAAAAAGCCGCGCGGCAGCACTATGATCTCCTCCTGATCGATATGCAGTTGCCAGATACTGATGGCGCAGCCGCCGCGAAGGCTATCCGTGCTAGTCAAACTTCGGCTGCAGTCATCCCCCCTATCTTTATTATGAGTTCTTCAGACCGGAAGGAGGACAAGGCCATGTGCCTGGAGGCGGGTGTAAACGAGTTTATCACAAAACCAATAATTTTCAGGGACTTGCACAAGATGCTCGAGAAGCTGAGTGACGAATCCCAAGGAGAGAATCATGCGTAGAGGCTATCTTGTCACCTTAGTCTTTCTAACTGCACTTATCGCTCTGAGCGCGAATGATTTGACCATTAAGCGGGAAAACAGCGTCCTGCGGTCCGGTCCCGCTTCTTATCATAAGGTGCTGGCCAAGCTGCCTGTCAATTCCAGGGTCAGGGAGCTGAATCGCAAAGACGGCTGGATCGAAGTGATGTTCAAGACCCAGCAAGGCTACATCGCTCCCAGCTCGCTAAACGCCAAAACCCTGAACAACGATCCCTTTGCCGCGATTGCCAGCAGTTCCGCAAACTCGCGGGTTGCCCAGCACAGCGTTACAGCCGGAGTGAAAGGTTTTGCTCAATACTACGACAGCAGCTATGGATTTGCCGCGGACCAGAGCTTCTGGGAATTGGCTACCGCATATGAAACTGACCTGGATGAATACAGCAGCTTTTATACAGAAACATACTCCAGTTCGGCACCCATGAGCTTTATGGGAGGATGGTCAATCCCCAAAAACCCCAAACCGGACTACTTCAGTGAATCGCATGAAGGTTTCGGGCTTGCCGTAGCCGCTGTAATCGCCAAAGCAGGTCTGTATAGCAACCCGCTGATGAACAGATATGTGAACTATGTAGGCCAAAACCTTGTGCTGGCATCAGATGCCGGAGATATCAGCTTCAGGTTTTTCATCCTCGATATCAGCCAGCCGAATGCTTACGCGTGCCCTGGCGGATATATCTTCATCACCAAAGGGATGCTGCAAACGGTGGCCAACGAAGCTGAACTGGCCTTTGCTCTGGCTCACGAAATTGCTCACGTCACCCGCTTTCACGGCATGATCGAATTGAAAGCCAGAGAAAACCAGATTGGTGCTGAATCTCTCTTCGCCGAGCTGGATGAAGCGCGTCCCGATGCCTTTAGCGAAGATGCCAAAGCCATCGAAGCGGAACTCGAGAACGACATTATGCAGATGTTTGAATCCCTCATTCAGGGTCGCCTGGATGAATATGAACTGGAAGCCGACCAACTGGCCTTGATCTTTATGGCACGTTCCGGCTACAAGCCTGCTGCCGCTTCAGCTTTGATGAGCAGACTGTATGGCCGGGGCAACGAATCCAACAATCAGCATTACCGACTGGAAAGTATCGCCAGCCGCGTCACTGGAATCGACAACGAACTGCGCAAATATCGGGATACGGGGTCTCATTTTCTTCACTCTGAAAGA
Organism: Candidatus Cloacimonadota bacterium; assembly: GCA_017995405.1. Classification (GTDB taxonomy): domain Bacteria; phylum Cloacimonadota; class Cloacimonadia; order Cloacimonadales; family Cloacimonadaceae; genus UBA3900. The sequence continues at coordinate 26,475 of JAGOIY010000008.1, read as the reverse complement.
CTTCAGCGCTATAAAGCAGACGCCGGTTTGAGGTAGCTAAGACAGCAGGACATGAAGAAGGCCCCCGCCCAATTGATTCTTATCGGAGGTGGCACCTGTTCGGGTAAAACCACCATTGCCAGAGCGATAGGCAAACGCATCCATGATCTCAAATCGGTGATCATTTCGCACGACAATTATTACAAGGACCTCAGTCATTTACCTCCAGATGCCGCCAGCCGTGTAAACTTTGACCATCCTGACGCGATCGACACCAAATACCTGATCAGGGACGTGAAGCAGATGCTGAAAGGCAAAGCCGTCAACGTTCCGGATTATAGCTTTGTCCACCACCAGAGGGGTGAGGGCACTCTCTGTATCGCCAATGCCGACGTCATCATCCTGGAGGGGATTTTCGCGCTCTACTATCCCGATCTGCTGGAGCTTTCCGATCTCAAGATCTTCGTGGATACCGATGCCGATATCAGACTGGCCAGAAGGATTCAGAGAGACACTCTGGAGCGAGGCCGTGACGTGGAATCCGTTCTGACACAGTATCTCGAGACCGTCAAACCCTCTCATCAAGCCTTCATCGATCCCAGCAAAAAGAACGCCGACGTGATTATTCCCGGTGATCGTGAATTTGACAAAGTGCTCTACATGCTAAACGCTTATCTCAAATACACGCACTAAGAGCAGGGCAAACAGGGCAGCGGATATTCACAAAAACAGCGGTTTTGCTTGACACCAGGCCCCCCTCTCACTTTTTGAGCACCATACAGCATCCAAGGAGTTTCCAACAGCATGGAAAATCGCAGATTAGATAGTCATCCCATTCTTCCTGTACCCCCGCGGGAAGAGATCTTGTTTCAGTTCAATTCTCAGGTCCTGACGGCCCTCAAAGGTGAGATGATCGCCTCCGCGCTGATCGCCAACGGGATTTCAGTGTTTGGGCATCATCACAAGGACGGGAGCGCCCAGGGGATTTTTTGTGCCAATGGGCAATGTGCCAAATGCACCGTCATAGCTGATGGTGTGGCAGTAAAATCCTGTATGACAGAGGTTAAACAGGGAATGCGCGTCCAGAGCGCCGATGGCCTTCCTGAGCTGCCGGATTCGGATTACGTGTCTGAGCGTCCCAGGATCGAGCACCTTGAGACCGACGTATTGATCATTGGCGGTGGCCCTTCCGGTCTGGCCGCGGCGATCGAATTGGGCAAGCGCAACGTGCAGACTCTGCTCATAGACGATAAGCACATCCTGGGCGGCAAGCTCGTCTTGCAGACTCATAAGTTTTTTGGCTCGGAAGAAGACAGCCGGGCAGGCACCAGAGGCCATGACATTGGACAACTGCTGGCCGCGGAAGTGGAGTCTCTTCCCTCTGTGGAAGTATGGCTCAAGAGCACTGCTCTGTTTGTGTTTAGTGATAAAAAAGTGGGCATCCTCAAAGACGGTGTCTATAAGATAGTATCGCCCCAGCGGATTCTCAACGCGGCCGGGGCCAGAGAAAAATTCCTCAAGTTTCCCGGCAATCACCTTGCCCGCATTTACGGGGCCGGAGCCTTTCAGACTCTGGTAAATCGCGATCTGATCCGCCCCACCAACCGCCTCTTCATCATTGGAGGCGGCAACGTGGGCCTCATCGCTGCCTATCACGCTTTGCAGGCAGGGATCGAGGTCGTGGGCCTGGCAGAAGCGATGCCCGTCTGCGGAGGTTATAAAGTTCATGCCGACAAGCTTCAAAGATTTGGGGTGCCGATCTACACCTCTCACAGCATCCTCTGCGCCAACGGTGAAGAGACGGTCGAATCTGTCACTATCGCCGCCCTGGACGATAAGTTCAAGACCATCAACGGCACAGAGAAGAGCTTTAAGTGCGATACCATCCTGATCGCGGTAGGTTTGGATTCCCTTTCGGAATTCACTATCGAAGCGGAAGCGGCAGGCATACCTGTTTACGCTGCCGGAGACGCTTTCGAGATTGCGGAAGCCTCATCCGCCATGTTTAACGGCAAGATTGCCGGCCTGAAGATCGCGGCCGACAGCCTGGCCGGGCAAGCAGACGTGGAAGCAATTCCCGAAGAATGGTATGCCAAAGCTGATTTACTAAAATCCCACCCGGGTCCCGTGAAAGGCTATCAGAACCATGCCGCCGAGACGGGTGTCTTCCCTATCATCCACTGTTTACAAGAGATACCCTGCAATCCCTGCACCACCGTCTGCCCCACCAATTCCATCCAAACCGAGGATGGCGGCCTCATGGCAGTTCCGCTCTACAAGGGCTCCTGCATCGGATGCAACAAATGCGTGCTGATCTGCCCAGGCCTGGCCATAACTCTGGTGGATTACCGCAAAGATGCCGAGCACCCCACCGTCACTATCCCCTACGAGATCAGCAATTTCAAGCGCCAGAAAGGTGACCTGATCGATCTGGTGGATATCGATGGCAATGATCTGGGAAGCTACGCAATCGACACCGTGCTGGATTTCAAAGACCGCCACACCCAATTGGTCAAAGTGTCTGTTCCCAAAGCGATTGCCAAACAGGTAGCCGCCTTCCGGGTCCAGGATAAGCAGGTGAGTGAGCCCCTGGCGGAAGCCATCATCCCTCAAAAGCTTGGCGACGATGCCATGATCTGCCTCTGCGAACGCGTCAGCGTAGGCCAGGTGAGGCAATTGATCAGAAGCGGGATTACCGATTTGAACCAGATCAAAGCAGTTACCAGAGCGGGTATGGGCCCCTGCGGTGCCAAAACTTGCGAAACCCTGATCAAAGGCGTGCTGAGAGAGGAGGGGATTCCCACCGAATCTGTGGTCCCCAACACCAAACGGCCCGTCTTTATTGAAGTCGCCCTCGATATCTTCCCGGATGGAGTTTAACATGAAAAACACATATGATTTCATCATTATCGGGGCCGGATCGATCGGATTGCCGGCCGCTCTTGACCTGGCTGAAAAAGGGCAAAAAGTGTTGGTGATCGATCCCGAACACGGCCCTGGCCAGGAAAACAACAAGAAAGCCATCGGAGGCGTGCGAGCCACTCACAGCGACTATGGCAAGATCAGCGTCTGCCAGAGATCGATAGAGATTCTCAAGCATTGGAAACAGGAGCGCGGCGACGATATCGGCTGGATGTCAAACGGTTACAGCTACCCCGCCTGGGAGGCCAAAGACGCGGACGCCCTTTTGGCCCTGATGAAAGTGCAACATAGCTTTGGACTCAATATCAAGTGGGTGAGCGCTGAGGAATACAACGAACTGGTGCCTGGCATCAATATGGAAAACCTCATCGGCTCCACCTATTCTCCGGAGGACGGTTCCTGCTCTCCACTCATGCTTTCATCATCCATCTATTTTCACGCCCTGCGGAAAGGAGTCGAATTCCGCTTTGGTGAAAAGGTCGTCTCGTTTTCCAAGCGAGAGGATCGGATCATCAGCTGTAAAACCGATAAAGATGAGTATCAGGCGGGTGGATTTGTCAATGCCGCCGGAAACTATGCCCGGGAGATCGGAGCTATGGCTGGTTCCGACATCCAGGTAGGTCCAGACAATCATGAAGCCGGCATCACAGAGCCTGTGGCCCGCTTCTTTGGTCCTATGGTGATCGACATGCGCAAGCGTCCCGGATCTGCCAACTTCTATTTCTATCAGAACCACGAAGGCCAGGTCTGTTTTTGCTACACTCCCGAGCCACCCATCCTGGGGGTCGACAACCGCAGCACCAGCGAGTTTTTGCCCCACTGCTCCAAACGCATGCTGGAAGTCCTGCCCAGACTGCGCTACCTCAAAGTGAGGCGCACCTGGAGAGGCCAGTATCCCATGACTCCGGACGGTTTTCCGATCGTGGGCTTCAAACAGGAATGCTCCAATCTACTGCACGCCGTTGGGATGTGTGGACAGGGATTTATGCTGGGACCCGGCATGGGAGAGTTGATCAGCAGAATCTGCCTGAAGGAAACCAGCGACAGCGATGCCAGGATTCTGAAAAGCTTCGATCCCTACAGGGATTTTAGCGGCATGGAAGCCTTTAAGTAGACATATCCCCCATCTATCCTTAACCTGGCGGGTAGTTTAACCGCCAGGTTTTTTTTGCCAGCCGCCTCTCCTCACCTATTCGTTTACCGCTTGGTCCTCTGGAGCTCACCCTACCCATCCCGAACTTGATAGGGGATGCCCTGGGCTATCTATAGGCAGGCGAAGGGCCCATGGGTAAGGGCGAAGAGGGAAATCAAGTTCGGATGCCCATAAATCGCATCATTGTCCTTGCCGATTAGCCGCTCTTGCGATGCCGTGCGCTCTCCGGCGAGATTTCCCACCGGCGGCACGGCAGAGCTACGGCATGAAACGGGAAAGGAATGTAAAAAAGCCGGCCCGATGGTTACAGGCCGGCTTGACTATATGATTGATGCGAGGTTATTGGACCTGCGAAATCATGTTGTTGATGGAAGAGATGCGGCTATTGATGTCGCTCAGGGCTGAGGAGTCAGTGGTTCTGGAGCGACCTGCTTCCAGCTGTTCTTTCGCCTTGCGGAGGAAGTTCAGAGCGGAAGCCTTGGCGGCGTCGCGGTCTTTCTTGAGCTGGTTGGCTTTTTTACCCACGGCTTTGGCGGCTTGTTTTTCCAGATCGGCAAAGCGGTTGTATTGATCGGTTCCCTTGCTCTGGGTCACAGACGCGAGGATCACGTAAGGCTGGTAGAGTGAGGGGTTTTTGGCAATGGCGGTATTGGCGTTTGATTCCGCTTCGCTGTTCTTTTTCTGAGAAAGGTAGATGGCGGCGAGATTCAGATAGACCATGGCGTTTTCGGGATCAATCTTCTTGGCCTGATTGAGAGCGGTGATGGCTTTGGTATTCAGCTCGTTGGTCACTTTGCTGTCCCTGCTTTCACCCGCCTGGGTTCTGTAAAGCCCCGCGATGGTCAGATAGGCCTGGATGTTTTGAGGATCGCTTTTGAGGATGTTTTCATAGCGGGTGATGGCTTCCGTGAGACGATTGGCTTTGAAATAGGACGCGGCCAGACGGTCTGAGACCAGCTGGTTGTCCGGGAAAAGATCAGCCGCTTTTTCCAGTTGAGGGATCGCACCCACATAGTCACCTTCTTCAAAGAGCATAAAGCTCAGACGTATAAGGGCCTGTGAATAATCAGGATTGATCTCCAGAGATTTCTGGAAGGATTCCTTGGCCTTGGCTTTGTTGCCGGCTTCATCATAGAGGTTGCCGATCGCCAGCCACAATTCCTCATCGGGATTCTTGACGGCCATAGCTTCCATGAGTTTCAAGCGTTTGTCCGTCTGCTTGGTGATCTCATACATTTCGATCAGCATGAGCTGGGCGCGTTGGTCCTCGGTGTTGAGCGTGATGGCTTTCTCGAGGTTCTGTTCAGCTTCAGTATACTTTTCCTGTTTGTAATAGGTGGCTCCCAGGTAGTAGTAGGCGTCCCCTTTGTCTGGGTTGAGACCAATCACGGAATTGAAGCCGCGAACGGCGTCTTCATATTTCTGGGTCACATAGTTTTGCACCGCGATGTTGAGGAGCTTGTCCACTTCATTGGAGATAAAGCGGTCCAGCTCAGGCAAAAAGTCTTCCTGCATCATGGCAAGGCGCTGATCGCGATTGGTAACCACATTGAAAGTATGCTGTTTGAGCTCGTCAGAACGGCTGCTGTAGAAACGGGTGTTGACCGCGAAGAGGCCAGGACGGCTTTCACTCACGTTGCCAATAATCACCACGTCCGAGCCGGTAAGCTTGGTCATCTGCATGAGCTGCTCTTTTTCCAGGGCGTCCACATTGGTAAATCCCGAATCTTTAAACTGCTTGGCCACCACGTCCATATCCAAAAGCGAATATTTGGGATGGGAGTTGAAGGCCAGGGCCAGGTCTCTGATAGACATGATTTTTACTACATTGCGGCTACCGGAATCAGCCGCCTTTAAGGGAAGGATCGCCACCTTGGTGACGGTTCCGGTGAAAGCGGGTACGGGCTCAGAACTAGTCTGTACCTTATTCGAGGTGCAGGAAAACAGCAGAAGCGCTATCGTCACTGCGATCAGGATCCGATGGGTCATTATTCCTCCATGTTCTTATGCTTTTGATATCCGATTTCAAAAACAGGGGCTATCTGTCAAGGAAAAAGGGCTTGTTACCCACTATCAGTGAGTTATGAACTCACATTGCAGGTTCTGAACCGATCATGGGCATTATTTCATCGATGGAGCGGGGGGAGTGACGGTGCCCTCCAAAAACGCAAAGGGTGCCACCAGATATAGTGACACCCCACAGTCGGAAGATGCTTAGATTAGATCTTCTTATGGCAAAACCACCAGTCAAAGCACTCGAATTCGCCTTTGGCAGCTTGTTCTTTGCGTTTCTGAGCACTATCCACGTCTTTGGCGGGAGGGATGATGATATGATCACCTACCAGCTCGTTCTTGGGCCAGTTGGCCGGCATGGCGCAGGAATTCTTGTCCGAGAACTGCATGGCTTCCACCGCTCTGAGAATCTCTTCCATGTTGCGTCCCAGCTCCTGAGGATAATAGAATATGATCCTGATGGCGGCTTTATCGTCTACGATAAATACGGCGCGGACGGTGTTGGTGCCCTTGCCGGGATGGATCAGTCCAAGCTTGGAAGCCACTGCTCCCGTATCTGCAATAATCGGAAACTGGATGTCCACTTTGAGATTTTCTTTGATCCATTCTTCCCATTTGATGTGTGAAAAGACCTGATCAACGCTCATGCCAATCAGTTCGCAGTTCAGCGCTCTGAATTTGGGATAAAGGTTTTGAAAGGCCACAAACTC
>JAGOIY010000008.1:17284-19598 GCA_017995405.1 Candidatus Cloacimonadota bacterium | reverse complement strand
ATGTGACTACCCTGATCAGCTAAGCCGGGGCCTGCCAATCGCGTAGTAATCGAAGCCCAGAGCTTTCATACTCCTGGGTTCATACTGGTTTCTGCCATCGAGGATAAGAGGATGCTTCATTAAGCTCTTCACGCGCTCAAAATCGGGATAACGGAACTGGTGCCATTCGGTCACCAGCAGCATCGCGTCGGTGTCTTTCACCGCAGTGTATTCATCCGGCATCAGATCGATCCGTTCAAGGCCTCTGAAAACCTCAGCGGCCACTTTCATGGCCACAGGATCGAAAGCCTGGACGCGAGCCCCTCGTTCGATCAAAGCCCTGGCGATTACGATCGCAGGCGCTTCCCGCATATCATCCGTCTGAGGCTTGAAGGCAAGACCCCAGAGGGCTACTGTCTTACCGCTCATATCATCTCCCCACAGCGAGATGAGCTTTTCTACCAGCACCATCTTTTGGCGACGGTTGGTGTCTTCCACCGCGTCCAGGATGCTGGAAATGGAACCGTTTTCGCGGTGCATACTGATCAGAGCTTTCACGTCCTTGGGAAAGCATGAACCACCGTAACCCACTCCAGGATAGATAAATTTGTTGCCTATTCTGCTGTCGGAACCGATCCCAGCCCTCACTTCCGAGATATCCGCCTGAAGTGTTTCACACAGCCGGGAAAGCTCGTTCATAAAGGATATCTTTGTGGCCAGCAACGCGTTGGCCGCGTATTTGGTCATCTCAGCCGAACGGACAGCCATCACGATGACTCTGTCGGCGCTGCGGTTGAAGGGTTTGTAGAGCTCCCTCATGATAGCGGCGGTCTCTTCGTCCCCTACTCCCAGAATCACTCTGTCCGGTTTCATAAAGTCTTCTATGGCAGCGCCTTCTTTCAGAAACTCGGGATTGGAGACCACCGAGAATTTGTGGCCCACCCCACGCTCTGAAAGGACACTCTGCACCGTCCGGGTCACCAGGTCCGCCGTTCCCACCGGCACGGTGGATTTGTTGACGATGATCTTGGACCCGTTCATATAAAGAGCGATCTCACGCGCCGCCGCGATCACGTGGCTGAGATCTGCCGAGCCATCTTCGTCGGGTGGAGTGCCGACCGCGATAAAAATGATTCTGGACGCCTCAACGGCACTTTGAAGATTGGTGGTAAAAGTCAAACGCCCAGACTGGTGATTGGCGATCACCATTTCTTTGAGGCCGGGTTCGTAGATGGGAATGTCTCCCCCGTTGAGGATGTCAATCTTGCGAGGGTCTTTATCCACGCAAATCACGGCATTACCCATATCAGCAAAACATGTGCCGGAAACCAGGCCTACATATCCACTGCCTATCACTGCAATCTTCACGATGGTGCTCCCTGTTTCTTAAAATACGCGATGGTCTCTTTGACGCCATCTTCGAGGTTGTAGATGGGGCTCCATCCCAGAACGCGGTAGGCCTTGGAATAATCCAACATGGACCTGCGCAGATCTCCTTTTCTTGCTTCGCCTCGATGAGGCGGCACATCCAGCCCCAGTTTCCACTGGATGGTGTTATATAATTGAGTGGTGGTAGTTTCCACACAGGTACCGATATTGAAGCGATCGTTGTTGCCTTCATGCAGTGCCAGCAGGTTTGCCCTCACCACATCCGCCACAAACACATAATCGCGGATCATGCCCTCCGGCTCATCCGGATAAGCGTAAACTGTCGGGATCAGGCCCTGCAGCAATTTTTCGATGAAGATAGAAACGACTCCAGCTTCGCCATGTGAGACCTGGCGGGGACCATAGACGTTGGCGTAGCGCAAGACGGTGTAGTTCAGGCCATACTGGTGGTGATAGAGGTGCAGATAATGCTCACCGGCCATCTTGTTGATCGCGTATACGGAAAGAGGAGTGGGATGATAGTTCTCTGTGGTGGGATACTCGTCTGCCTCGCCATAAATAGCTCCGCCAGAAGAGATATAGATCACTTTCTTCACCCGATACTTTACACAACACTGCAGTATATTTATAAACCCCAATACATTGACAGAAGCGTCAAACTGAGGATCTTCAATAGAGAGCGGTACGGATATCTGGGCGGCGTGATGATTGACCAGGTCTGGCTGCTCGCTGGCGAAAATTTCCGCCAGTTGGGGATCGCGGATATCCAGTTTATAGAATTTGGCCCTGGGATCGAGGTTGTGGCGGTAGCCGGTGGATAGATCATCCACTACCACCACTTCGTGTCCCTGATCGAGATAGGCCTGCGTGACATGGGAGGCGATAAATCCGGCCCCGCCGGTGACTAAAATCTTCATGTAAACCTCATATCTTTAGTGAGATGGCT
>JAGOIY010000008.1:0-17184 GCA_017995405.1 Candidatus Cloacimonadota bacterium | reverse complement strand
CCAACCTCCACTTTTTCCACCGGTAGCTTGCGTAGAGCACGCAGCTCGGAGAGGAGTTGTTCCTGGTGGGTCACGGTAATGAATCCCGCTGTCAAACCGGTGATGGCAAGTGTCTGCTTTTGTGCGTGGTTGGCACAGATAAACACATAGCCTGGAAAGAGAGGTTTGGTGAATTTGACTTTGCGTTTCTGATAGACTTTATTACTGCTTTGCTGAGGCAAGTAGTAGTGGATTCCGTTGCGGCGGGCCTGGTCGGCCAGTTTTTTTTCTCGTCTGGCCTTGGTGCGGGTAACGATCCACTGTCTGTCGTCACCGCTTACCTGCAGTTCTCCAAACAGCTCTTCAATGATCACGGGATCGTGGGCAGACATCAGTAGCGGTAGTGCTCCGGTTTGTAAGGACCTTCCACTGGCACGCCAATGTAACTGGCTTGCCGGGTAGTAAGATGGGTGAGGATCACCCCCAGCTTTTCAAGATGCAGTCTGGCGACTTCCTCATCAAGCTCCTTGGGCAGTGTATAAACACCGATAGCATGTGCGTTTTGCCAGAGGTCCATTTGAGCCAGGACCTGATTTGTGAAAGAACAGCTCATTACAAAGGACGGATGCCCCGTCGCGTTGCCCAGATTCACCAACCTGCCTTCCGACAGGAGGATGATGGAGCGCTCGTTGGGCAGCATAATCCTGTCCACCTGAGGCTTGATGTTGATCTTTCGCACGCCTTCCAGTTCATAGAGTTTGATCACCTGGATTTCGTTGTCAAAGTGACCGATATTGCAGACGATGGCGTGGTCCTTCATCTTCATCATGTGATCCACTCTAATCACGTCGCAGTTACCAGTGGCGGTCACAAAGATGTCAGCTTCTTCCACGACGTTGTCGAGGGTGTTTACCTCAAATCCTTCCATGACAGCTTGCAACGCGCAGATGGGATCGATTTCGCTCACGATCACTCGGGCCCCGAATCCGCGCATGGATTGAGCGCAGCCTTTGCCGACATCGCCATATCCGCAAACCATGACGATCTTGCCGGCCACCATAACGTCGGTGCCGCGTTTGATGCCATCAGCCAGGGATTCACGACAGCCATAGAGGTTGTCAAATTTGGATTTTGTCACGGAGTCGTTTACGTTGATCGCGGGGAAAAGCAGTTTGCCATCGGTCAACATCTGATAGAGCCTGTGGACCCCAGTGGTGGTCTCTTCGCTCACTCCACGCAAGTTTTGTACGGTCCGATGCCACTTGAGGGGATCATCGCTGATGCCACTGATCAGAAGTTCTTGCACCAATCTCATCTCATGGATCTCAGAATCGGCTTGCGGTAAGGTCCCAGTGGCAGCATATAGCTCTTCCAGACGATAACCTTCATGCACCATGAGCGTGGCATCACCACCGTCATCGACGATCAGGTCCGGCCCCTGGCCGTTTGGCCAACTGAGAGCGTGAAGGGTGCAGTGCCAGTATTCTTCAAGGGTTTCGCCTTTGAACGCGAAAACCGGGATGCCCTGCTCTGCAATGGCCGCGGCAGCCTGGTCCTGAGTGGAAAAGATATTGCAGCTGGCCCATCTGACCTCAGCGCCCAGTTCCCTGAGCGTTTCGATCAAGACGGCTGTCTGAATGGTCATATGAAGACTGCCGGTAATCCTGGCCCCTGAAAGCGGTTTATCATGGCCATATTTTGCCCGCAAGGCCATCAGGCCCGGCATTTCAATCTCGGCAATATCGATCTCTTTGCGGCCCAGCTCTTTGAGCTTGATATCTGCGATCCAGTTGTTCACTGATGACTCCTTTGACTAAAAGTCCCTTATATCAACCGCAAGCCCTGTCAACAGGTATACTGGTAACAGGGCCGCGGAATTAATGAATTGATGGTGTTTATCGGCGGAAGCGATCTCCGCGTCCCTGAGGTCTGCGATCACGATCCCCGCCTCTGTCGTCTCTGCGGGGTGGGTAGCTGCGCTCACGTGGTTGTCCAGGTCTGGGCTCGGGATTTCCCTCCACACCTTTCATGGTGAGAGAGAGCTTGCCTTTTTCGCTTCCCAGTGATTTGACGTGGACGATATCGCCCAGCTTGACCATATCTTCCGGGTGTTCGACTCTGGAAGTATGCATCTGAGAAACGTGGACCATTCCTTCTTTCACGCCTCCCAGGATCTTTACGAATACTCCATAGGGCTCGATGCGGGTGACAGGACCCTCAAATTCCTGCCCAATTTCCGGTTCCACCGCGATGCCTCTGATCATGTCTTTGGCTTTCATGATGGAATCTTTGTTGGGAGAGAGGATGCGGACGGTGCCGTCGTCGGAAATGTCAATCTCCACCTGGCATATCTCGATGATGGATTTGATCATTTTTCCACTGGGCCCAATGATCTCGCCTATCTTGTCGACTGGCACCTTGAAGGCTTCGATGCGTGGAGCGGTGGGGGCCAGATCTTCACGCGGCTCAGCTATGCAGTCCCGCATGATATCGAGGATGCGGTTGCGGGCTGTGTTGGCTTTCTGGAGAGCGATACGCATGATGTCTTTGGTGATGCCTTCCACTTTGATATCCATCTGCATGGCTGTGATCCCCTGACGCGTACCAGCACACTTGAAGTCCATATCTCCGAGGTGATCTTCAAGGCCCATGATATCAGTAAGCACAACGTAATCGCTGCCTTCCATGATCAAGCCGTTGGCGATTCCAGCCACAGGAGCTTTGATCGGAACGCCGCCAGCCATCATTGCGAGGCAACCGCTGCATATGGAAGCCATTGAAGAAGAACCGTTTGATTCCAGGGTGTCGGCAACAATGCGCAGGGTGTAAGGGAAAGCTTCCCTATCTGGTAAAACAGCTTTCAGAGCGCGCTCGGCAAGGTTTCCGTGCCCCAGTTCTCTGCGTCCGGTGGGTCCCATGCGTCCAGCTTCACCCACGCTGAAAGGCGGGAAATTATAATGAAGATAGAAGTGTTTCTTGTATTCAATTTCAAGGCCGTCAATGACCTGTTCGTCACTACCGCCACCCAGGGTGACAGCTCCCAGGGATTGGGTTTCGCCTCTGGTGAACAGGGCAGAACCGTGAACGATCGGAAGGACGTCGATTTCGCAGGTGATGTCGCGAATGTCATCCAGGCCGCGTCCATCCACACGGTGGTGCTTTTTGAGAATAGACTCACGGACGTAGCGGCGAATCAGCTCTTCATAAGCATCTTTATACCACTTTTCTTTTTCGGCAAAGACCTCTTCCCCATCCGCGGCGAGATACTTTTCCAGCATTTCTGCCTCTGCGGCGTCGAAAGCGTCCTGTCTTTCCTGCTTTCCAAAGATCACCGCGGCTTCAGCGATCCGGGAACCGAAATCTGCTTCCACTCTGGAGATTATCTCTTCAGGGATACGAATGAGGATCACTTCCACTTTTGCCTTGCCGGCTTCGGCAATGAAGTCATCCTGCAGGGCGCAGAGCTTTTTGATCTCTTCGTGGCCTGTGTAAACGGCGTCCAGCATCAGCTCTTCGTCCAATTCCTGGGCAGCGGATTCAATCATGACCACGGAGCTGGCGGAACCACCTACTGAGAGATTGAGCTTGGAGCTTTCTTCGAGATCGCTGATGGAGGGATTTACTACCAGCTGCCCGTCGATGTAACCTACCGTGCATCCAGCAATGGGACCATGGAAGGGGATATCCGAGATACCCAAAGCCAGCGAGGCACCAAGGATACCAAGCACCTGAGGATCGTTGACGCCGTCATAGGCGAGGACGTTCAGGACCACATGTACGGGATAGCGAAATCCGTCCGGGAAAAGGGGACGAATGGATCTATCGATCACGCGGGCGGACAAAGTGGCGCTGGTGGTGGGTTTTGCCTCACGTTTAAAGAATCCGCCGGGAATTTTGCCAGAGGCATACATTTTTTCAATGTAATCGACGGTGAGGGGAAAGAAGTCCTGATTTTCTGCGGGTTCCTTGCCCATAGTGGCGGTAACCAGAACGGCGCTGTCGCCGTATTTGATGAAAACGCTGCCGTTGGCTTGTTTGGCCATCCTGCCCGTCTCCACATAGAGTTTGCGGCCGCAGAGATCGATCTCACGGCTGACGATGTTGAAGTTATGCATTGTTACTCCATTCTTGTACCGCGGGAGAAGAAGCAATAGGCTGAGGGCGCTTCCCTTAGCTTATTGCTCGAACTCCCGAAGTGGGTTAAGTTTCTACTCCGTTGGCTGGAGTGGTGTCTCAAATAAAGGGGGAGCGGATCACGCCGAAATTGGAGCGATCCGCTTCCAGGTAATTATTCCGGCAGAATTATCACTTTCTTATGCCAAGCGCCTTGATGACCTGACGGTAACGATCGATGTCTTTCCGTTTCAGATAATCAAGGAGGCGCCTGCGCTGCCCGATCAGTTTCAACAGCCCGCGCCGTGTGCTGAAATCCTTGGCGTGTTCCTTCAAGTGAGCGGTGATGGCGTTGATCCGCTTGGTAAGAAGGGCTACCTGGACTTCCGGGGAGCCGGTGTCTGATTCATGGAGTTTAAACTCTGCCATGATAGCCGTTTTGGCCTCAGGTGTTAATGGCATTTCATCCTCCAGATGAAGTTTGAGCCATGCTTTTAACCGGGCTATTTTTGTAAAGGCTTTTTTTAAGAAGATGATGCGATCAAAGGGAAGGGGGGAGAAAAGAGAGACGGCTTCCCGTTATTTGTGTTTTTGTTCCCAAACCCCATTCCAGGTTTCCCAGTTCATGATATCCAGCCTTTCGATCATCATCTGGGTGGCAAAATCTTCAGGTCTCATAGTGGCAGCCTTCTGGAAACTGCTTTTGGCTTCCTCAAAGCGTTTTTCTGCCATCAGATCCACCCCTTCCCCATAGATCTCCATAAACTCAGAGTATTGGCTGTCAGTGTCTTGCACTTCTCCGACCAGTTCATAGATGTGGACAGGATGCTTGATTCCTTTGACGGAAGTATAATCGAGATGCCTGAAGCAAAAATGATCGTTGGCCATGCGATAGGTGCTCTCATCGACTATGATAAGCGTCTCGTAAACTTTGTTCAGGGCTTCCAGACGTGAACACATGTTCATTGTGGTGCCGATGCCAGTGTAGTTGAAAATCGTATCTGACCCGATGTTGCCCACAATTACTTCGCCACTGCTAATCCCTACACCAATCTTAAAGCTATGCAGAATGGGATGTTCCCGATATTCCTGCTGCTGTTCCTGAGCGGTGGCCTGGATTAAAAGGGCGGTCCGGCAGGCGTGAATCGCGTAATCCGGAGTCGCGTAGGGCACATTGAACAGAGCTAGAATGGCATCTCCCATAAATTTGTCCAGGAGGCCTTTCTGTTCAATGATCAGATTGGTGGCACGGTTGAAGAACTGGTTGATAAAACTGGTGATTTCATCCACTTCACACTTTTCGCAGTAGGTGCTGAAACCTCGGATGTCGGTGATCAAAGCCGAGACGTAGCGTCTTTTTCCCCCGATTTTCAGAGCATCCTTATCCTTCATCACTTCCGCGATCACATCCTTGGAGACGAAATGTCCAAAGGCGTCGTGCACCATTTTGCGTTCTCTGACCTGTCGGTTGTAATGATCAAAAACAAGCGTGACTCCACAAATCAACCATGGCAACACCAGCCGCGAGTAGTACATGGTGCTGCCGCGGGCGTTGTAAAGCCATATAAAGTAGATGAACAACAAGAGGCTGGCGCCCAGAATCCAACCTAGCTGGATAAGCGGCTTGCCAGTCTTGATAAGCAGCATCAAGACGCCTAAAAGTAACGCCAGCCAAAAGAAATCCCAGATCTGGTAGTTCCAGGTAACGAATTCATTCTCAAGGATGTTTCTGATCAGGGTGGCATGCAGCTCCACGCCAGGGAGTTCGGAGGAAAATGGGACACTTTTAGTATCCCCCAAGCCGGTCGCGGACGATCCAATCAGCACAATTTTGTCGTAAAAATAGCCTGGAGATACTCTCTGATTGATCAGGTCCACAAATGAGACCGTCCGGAAGGCAGGACTCTGATGCGGATACTTGAGATAGAATTTTCCGTTCGGAGAAAGAGGCAGGATTCTAACCTGCTTGTGTTTAGAGTAAAGCCTGCACTTTGATCGGTCCACTTTGATACTATCCACCGCCAACAGGTCCAGACAGGCCTGGAAACTGAAATTGACAAAATACTCTTTACCAAATCTGATAAAGAGTGGAAAATCATGAATCTTGCTGCTTTCATCCACGGAAACCTGCGCGAAACCGACTCCATAAGCTACATCAGCCAGAACTGGAATAGGTGGGTGGGGATGACTGGCCTCCAGGGCATAGCGTGGCGAGACGTCCCACGGAGTAATCGATGGCGGCAAAGGAGGAAGGATATCCAGATTGGGGTTGTTGAACATAGCCAGAAAGACATTACCGGCATCAAAGATCGCCTGAGCGAATTCATCGTCACCGTTGATCATTTCAAAAAAATGCTCAGAATATCCCCGCATGCGTGAATCCGTGATGCTATTGGTGATCCTGTCTCTGCTTTGACGGGTGAAGTTGCTGGAATCGGCAAACATGACATCATAGGCGATCAGCTTGGGAGCGTCCATGTTCAGGATATTGGTAGCGTCGGCGAAGTATTGGTTGGGCCACTGGCTGAATTGGCCAAGCTGGGAGAGGCTTTTATCGTCAATATCCACAATCACGATGGAGTCATAGACCGGCTGGTTGATCTTTGTTTTCAGGAATCGGTCTATCTTCAATACGGTGTCATAGATGCCCAAATCCAGCATTTTTACAAACGGAGCGGTAAAAGGCAGCACGATCAGAGACCGGGCTACAATCCAGGCTATCAGAATGATCAGAGCGCTGCGAAAGTGACGGCGCATTACTTCAATTCAGGCATCGACCTCAGCAGTTCGCTTTGAGGAAAATCACGTTTGAGCGCGTCGTAGTGGAGCTTCTGGCGTGGCTTGTCTTTGAGCTCGTCATAGATGATAATCAGCATCGTGCGGGCAATTTCAGCTTCTTTTTTTAGGGGGCCCTGCTCGATTACCAGCTCAAACTTTGGAATGGCTTGCTGGAATTCTTTGAGGTCCATCAGGTCTATCGCTTCCTGAATTTCCTGCCTGGGCGGGATATACCAGTAGAGATCACTCTTTTTGATCTCAGCCTCCTCTCTGCGAATTCCCGCCACGCTGGTATTCTTCTGTTTGTTTTGCAGGCTCATATTGGAGGCTTTTTCACGCACCTGGGAGGTCCATTTTTGTTGAGACTGCATATCCTGTTGGATCTTCTTGACCGCGATCGTATTCTTGGCCTGGATGATGAAGCTTTGGTTGCTGTTAAATATAATCTCTACCTTGGAATCGACCCCGGTCTTAAAGCTGGCTGTCGCCTCCACGCTTTGATTTAAAGTTGCCTTTTTCCAGGGAGCGTTTTGGTTTTCCTTGTATTTAACGTCACCCAGGATAAATCTGATCTTGCCGACCGGTGCCGCTGTCAAAATCGTGGCGGCCACCACTAGCAGCACGATGAGCAGCGCGCGAATTGATGGAGTTGATGAGGGTGTCAAATGACTTGCTTGCATGTTATTCTCCTTTGCCTACCAAGTCGGAGTACATTTGGGGGCTAATCTTGTACAAGATATCCTTGTCCACGATCTTGTTATAGTATTCGCGAGCCCTTTCGAGGTTGGACCTGCGATACTCCAGCACACAAAGATTGAGATTCACTTTGTCTGTTTCAAAGTTGGCTTTCAAAGCTTCCACATAGCGTGAGCGGGCTTTGTCATACTCACCTTTTTCCAGGTGCAGGTTGCCCAGGTTGATCAGAGCCGCGAAATTGGAGGGCTCGGCTTGCAGAATCTGGGCCAGAAGGTTTTCGGCTTGTTGCAGTTTGCCGTGATCGAAGCTCCAGAGAGCGTATTGCAGCAGCAAATCCAGGTTATCGGGATACTGCTTGTTCGCCCTGATAAAATCCTTTTCAACCGTGATCTGGTTCAGGAGCATGATGTTGGCGATGTCTCTGTTAAAGAGTTCGCGAGCTTGTTCCGCCCTGGTAAAACTGGCAGATAAGATCACGCCGGTGTGTGAAGCGGGAGGATAGATACGGTGGGACTGCGAAAACTCAATCAGGTCTGGGAAGATCTGCTCCCGGTTATAGATATCCCGGTAGCTCTCAATGGCATACAACCAGCTATCCACAAAATTGTTCTTGCCCAGCAAGGTCGTCTCGACGGGGATCCAATATTTGTTGTTACGGTAGATAAAGTGGTTGATATCGAATCCGCTCTGCATGATGTCGGTGGAAGTGAGACCGCTGTCCACCACCAGGATTACGTGCCCGGGGACGTCCAAAAAGCCGGTTTCAATCCCCGCGACGCTCAGTGATGACGCCAATAAAACCAACAAGTCGTCACAGTCTCCCCGCTTGAGCTCCAGGGTCTGATAGGGAAACTGAATATAGTCGTTTGAGACGCCGGATGAGTTGCTGGAGCTGGGATCCGGAACATAGCGGACCTCGTTGGCGTGGTAGAAATCATAAAGCTGGGCGGCATAAACCAGGTTTCTGGATGTCTTTGGCAGTTCAATCTGGTTATAGGTCGGCAGAACCACTCCCACCACGAAAGCCCGGAGATTTTCATCGTTGGGATTTACGAAGCAGCCCAACTGCTTGCGGTTGCTCCAATCCATGGCTTGAATCCGCAACACCTGCAACCGCCTGATTTCCTTGTGGCTTTTACCTTCATCTTCAAAGAAATACTCTATCCTGACTTCGGTATTGATGTCCCGGTTGCTGTCTTTACTGACGGCGAATATGTTCTTGTTGATGGGGGCAAAAATGTTTACATCCACGATCTCGTTGGGTTGCACCCTTGCCACGGGGATGTTGATCCAGCTATCGGTGATATCTTCAATGATCACAGTAAGCTTGACGTTGTTGATGGTAGTGTTTCGGGTGTTGTAAATAGTCACCGTTCCGATGGGATGGTCACGATAATACTGTTGCATGGAGGGATAAAGAGCATCGAATTTGACTTCTTTGATTTCGAGCGGGTTGCGGAACTTGTTTTCACGCTCGCGGGTTTGCAGGCTCTGTTGGTACATCTCATAGAGGCCATCGTTGTCGGGAAACAGGTCTACAGCCAGCGCCAGCTCAGCAACGGCTTCGTCGTAGCGGCCGTTCTGGGTGAGCAAGTCTCCATACAGAGAGTGGAACTGACCGTCTTTCTGTTCGTCAGTGGCAAAGGTCATGATCTGGTCGATCACGGTGAGAGCGTCGCTGCCCAGATTATTGCGTTGCAGGAATCTGGCAAAAGCCACGCCAGTATCAAAATCCTTGGGGTTTAGTCTCCAGGACTCTTGAAAATGAACCTGGGCTTCCTGGGGCTTTCTGTCCTTATCATAAGTCATCGCAAGGTTGAGATGGTACTCGGCTGATTCCGGATTGATGATGAGCGCGTTTTCCAGATTATCGGCTGCCTGTCCCCAGTCCCCCTTGCCGAAATAGGACTTCCCCAGCATGTTATAGATGCCGTCACGCTCATCCTCGTAAATAGTGAGCATGCGGTTGAGATGCACAATCGCCTCATCATAGTTTGCAAGTTTGAGCAAGAGATCAGCGATTTTCATCTGGTCTGTAAATGTGGTGTTCAGGATAGCGGCTTTGCGGGTATAATCAAGCGCTTCGACGTATTGGGCTTTTTCTTCGAAAGCCTGGGCCAAAAAGCTCAAAACTTCCTGGTCGTCGCCATGATAACGAGTGTAATACTCGGCCTGGATGATAACGTTGTCATAATCTTTATCGAGGTTGTAAAGGGATATTCTCTGTTTTATCCATTCCGGAGCGCTGGCAGTTTCCAGTTTGTTTAGAAAAGAGATCCCGGCTTTATAGGTTCCCATGAGTTTATAGATCAGCACGGTCTTCTCAATGATGTCGGAGCTGAGGCCTTTTTGTAAGCTGGCTGTTTCCAGCGCCAGCAAAGCCTGTTCATATTCACCGGCCTTGAGATACTGGTCTGATAGCTCGTTGTAGTTGCGGTATAATTCGTCCACCGCCTTTGCCATATAGTGCTCGTCCTGCATTTGTTCCAATATCTTGATGGCTTCAAGGTAGTTTTGGGTCTCGCTCAGGTATCTGGCAAAAGAGAAATGATCGATTACCGGGTCTGTGTAGCTGCCCAATTTATTGTCATCTGAATAAGCCGCAACCTGATAGTATCGGATAGTGTCCTGAGGTTTTTGCACCGTGTAAACAGGCTCGCTGGTCATGTAGGTCAGAGTGTCACCGGTGTCGGTGTAGCTGTTTACGCTCCAGCGTCTTATCCCATCACCCTGGTCCCAGAGGATCACGGTCTGTAGTTTATCGTTTATGTCCACGGCCACATACTGAGGGATGAGGGGAGGAGCGATAAACTTCAGGGTCCTGCTGGTCTTCACTTTAGAGTCGCTGATATACAGGATTCTATCTCTGGAGTTGTAGCGAATCTGGAATATATCTGAGAAAAACGGATATTCCGCGGACGGACTCGAGGCAAAATACCGGCTGTCCACTTTGTAGCCCAGGCACACTCTTCCGGTTGAGGAGCGGGCGGGTTTGGTGCTGTCTACGCTTAGGATTACAAGCTCCTGGATGTCTCCTTTCACGATGGCGACCCTGCTGTCTTCAAGGAGATCGAAGCTGCTAATCCTGGGCAAAGAGGCGATAGTGATCCTGTCACGCTGGATATCATCCAGCCTGGATTTATACAGCTCGCCCTTGTTGGCCAGGACATACATGAAATAGTTATCTACTCTCAACTGACGAGGTTGCAGCTTGTCTTTCTTGAGATTGATATTCTCTTGAAAAGCTCCATATTCCGTCCATACCGATATGCGAAAATTGCCGGTGTCCGCAATGTAGACGTTCCCTCTCAGGTCGGCAACGATTGAGCCGGGATTTTTCATCGCCCCATCGTATTTGCCTTTGTCTCCAAAGCTTTCTTCATAACTGCCGTCCAGGCTGTTGAAGATATGCACGCGATGGGCGGCCTTGTCCAGAACGTAGAGCCGGTTTTTATACACCGTCAGCGCGTCGAACGACTTGACCCCCTCACTTTTGAAGCTGGCGGCAAAGATGTTGAATTTCTTCTTGTCGTTGGTGTCCCGGCAGCTGATTTGTCTGGATGTCTTGCGATTGGGCATGGTGCCGTCTGAGAGCACGTAACTTAGGGTGTCCCAAACCGCAAAATCCAGGCAGGGAGCCACGTTGGTCTTACTGAGGACCGGGCGCATCTGATACATGGGGCGCTCAAGCTTGGTGAGACCGGAAAGATCGTTTTCGGTAAAAATCTTGATCGCAGTGTGACGTGTATCCAGCACACACACGTAATCAGCTCCTTTTTGGCTGACAACCCGGATCTGGCTGGGTTCAAAGAAACTGGTCTTGTTGCTGGTCTTATTCTTGGAGCCGAAGTATGATTTGGGGATCAGCCTCAGGTCTTGATTCAGCTTGCCGATCTGCGTCTTTTTGCCATTGATGAAATAATACTGACCATAGTCGTTGACAGCCAGGTCTATCAGATCGTCCCTGCCGTATTTGAGGTCGTTGATCTCAGTGAAGCTGAGGGTTTCCAGAGCGTGATCCAGAACCGTGATATAGTAGCGCTTCTGCTGCAGCTGAAGAACTCTGAGCTGCTGGTCCGCGCCGAGTGTGAATGAAAAGGCTCCCGGCACGGAAGCCTGCCCTGAAAACAACCCTTCCGAGGTAAAACGCAGGATGACGCCTCTGCCCTGGTCCAGCACGTAAATGATCCCCTGATAGTTTACCTGAATCCTCACCGCTTTCTTAAACGCGCAGGCTGGAACTCCCTTGGTAGCAATATCGCGCACTTTCTGGCCGTCTTTGTCGTAGATCATGATCTTGCTGTTTTTGGAATCAAGCAGGAATATATTCTTATCGTCCCGGGTAACATCATTAACCAATACTTTGGGAGGTAGTTTGATCAAATCCGATTTTTGGATGCGGTTTTTGGAGATGTTCCAAACTTTTACGAGGCCAGAGCTGTTGTCGACCAGGTAGAGAAGATCCTGATAGACGCAGAATTTATCGGGCCCGGGCGGCAGTATTTTGCTCTGCTCGGGACCAATGACCTGCAAGGGTGTGATAACAGCGCTCAGCGTGGTCAGCGCAGCCAGAAACAAGATCAAACCTAAGACAATGTATTTCATGATCACTCCATCAGACTGTTTGGTCTTAGCTTTCCGGGAGGTACTAACTTGTCAAGCAAAAAACCAAGCATCTTTATTCCTGTGGATGAATCCTGGCAGAAATAGTAACAATGTTTAAGGTATTAATGCCAATCCCTGTCACTTTAGCGATGCCCGCTTGCAGGTATCATGGAACCGCTCTCGTTGGTTCCCGGCTGCCAACTGCAGCCATTGACGGTCGCGATCAAGATAGTGCTTGACAAATAAATCGCCTCAAAAATCAATTAAGAAATGAGGCTATATCAATGAGCAAAAAGAAGTATATTGTAGTACAAGTGCTTGATCCCGCTGAGGTTGACGGTTATTCCGACGCCCAGAAAACACATTATCTGAGCCTGGGATACCTGCCCTGCCTGTTGGCCAATGGGACCACTAAATGGCTTACGGAGAGCCAGAGAGTGATTCGGGCCGCGCAGGCTAACAAGCCCTTTTTCAGATTTTCCAGCAAAGCTCAAATACCCAAAAAAAACCGCCACACCCATAGGAGACATCGCAGCAACTTTCGGAAGTTCATGCTCGACAACTGGCAGTTCGTCAGCTTGCTCCTGGGCCTGGTAGCGGTGCTGTGGGCATTATTGACCTACTGGAACGCGATATTTGGATAATAGCTCAAAAGGACATAAATTGAAGATACTATTGACAAACGACGATGGTGTTATGGCTCCGGGAATCAGGACCTTACAGGCGCGGCTCGTCGAGGCTGGTCACACCGTGATCCTGATCGCCCCGGACAGAGAACGCAGCGCCGCTTCCCATTCCCTGAGCCTGAAGCGGGACCTGCGGGTCAGGATGCTGGCAGAGAATGAATACAGCGTGGATGGCACTCCGGTGGATTGTGTGGTAGTCGCCCTCCAACAGATTATTCGGGAACCGGTTGACCTGGTGATTTCTGGAATCAACGCGGGCCAGAACATGGGAGAGGACGTCCTCTATTCCGGAACCGTCGGCGCAGCGCTGGAAGCCGCTCTCACGGGTTTGAAAGCCATCGCGATATCGATCAATTCATACCAAGACCAGATCTATGACACGGCTGCGCGCTGGATGGTGAAGCTGCTCGAGCTGGGGATAGACGAGCTTTGCGTGCCCCACGGGGTACTCAACATCAACGTGCCCAACCTCAGCCTCGACCTGATCAAAGGGGTGCGCCTCACCCGCACCGGTCATCGCAGATACTATAATTTCATCAGGATTACTGAGGAGCATCAGGACGGTTTCTCATACAGGATCGGAGGCGACAGCCCTGTCTGGGAACAGGTTAAAGGCAGCGACGCCGAGGCGATTGCGGAAGCCTATGTGTCGATCACCCCGCTGGTCTTCGAGCTTACCGGGGCCGCCAGTTTCCCTCAGATCCTGGAATGGCTCGAAGAGAAACAACTTCTGCAACTGAAGGGCCCGGCCGATGCGCTTTGACGATCAGCGCGCTCTGCTCATCAAGGAACTTCGTCTGGCGGGCATTAGCGATGAGCGAGTGCTTCAGGTCTTCAATACCATCCCGCGGGAGCTCTTCGTTCCCAGCCAGTATCTTGAGTACGCCTACAGCAATCAACCTCTGCCCATCGATGCAGGTCAGACCATTTCCCAGCCTCTGATGATAGCCATCATGCTGCAGTACCTGGAGCTAAAACCAGAACACCGGGTTTTGGAGATAGGCACTGGCAGTGGATATCAGACCGCGTTGCTTGCCGGGCTGGCTTCTGAAGTCTGCTCCGTGGAACGGATTGAATTGCTCTCTCTCAAGGCGCAACAGGTTTTAAAATCTCAGGGGGTGAAAAACGCCTTTTTCAGGATTGGTGATGGCAGCCAGGGATGGCAGAGAGCTTATCCCCCCTACAGAAGTTTTGACAGGATTATCGTGAGTGCCGGGGCTAAATCGATCCCGGATGGGTTAACCAGCCAGCTTGCCGAGGGAGGTATTCTGGTGATTCCGGTAGGAAAATCCGGCACCCAGATTCTGCATCGCGTGATCCGCGTTCAGGATGAACTAATCATCAGCAAGCATGGAGCTTGCGCGTTTGTACCGCTCATCAGCGAGCAGGTTTGATATGAACATAAAAGAGTACATCCGGTGGCTGGGCAAGATCATCAGGAAACCTGACAGCTTTGAGGCTATCAAGAGGATCAGTATCTTTGCGGACCTCAATTCATTTCAACTGCATGAACTGAACAACTATCTGCATACCAGACATTACAAAGCCGGTGAAGTGATTTTTGAGCAGGGATACCCCCTGGACGCAATTTTCTTCATCATAGCCGGTGAGGTGCGGGTCTCAGGCAAACTCAGCGGTTCGGACCCCATTACTCTGCGGGAGAATGATTTTATCGGCATTATCGATATGTTTCATGAAGGCACTCGCTCGAGTACTGCTATGGCCGTTACTGAAGTGAACGCTTTGGCCATCTCCAGGAGCGATCTTACCAATCTGATCGCCCGGGACAAAGATATGGGCCTGAAGATTCTCGGCGCGATCTGCCGCTACCTGAGCTCCCTGAATTTTTCCAAGTCCGTATAGGTATATCAGCAGGATGAACTTCACCAAGGTCATTTTTTATCTGCTGCTAATTGCTGCCATAGTATCCGGAGTTTACTTTTACAGCCGCGTCTTTGGATACATCGCCATGGCCATGGTGCTATCCTACCTTCTGGACCCTCTGGTGAGCTGGGTTGAGCGCCGTCACCTACCCCGCTGGATGGCTGTCCTTTGCGTCTATCTGGGCATCCTGGGAGTGCTCGCGTGGCTGTCTCTAAGATTCGTGCCAGACTTGGTGAGACAGGGAAGGGGATTGATAGACATAATGCAAACCAACACTCCCGGCGGGGAAAACCTGCTGGTGACCCTGCCCTTTCTGAGAGACGTCTATCAGTTGTTGCTCAATCTGGACAAGCAATTGCCCAATTTGGACCTGGCGGCTCAGTTTCTCACCTTTCTGGCTTCCGCTCAGACCTTCCTCACCACCCTCCCTCAAACGATCCTGGATAACTACAGTGAGATCATCGGGGCCGTTTCCTATGTGGGGACAGTGCCGCTGATCAGCTTTTTTTTGCTGAAAGACAAGGTCTTATTCAGAAAGGCAATGGTGGCAGCCGCTTCCAACCGTTACTTTGAACTGGTGATCATCTTCATGAACAAGATCGATGAGACGGTAGGACGCTATATGAGGGCAATGCTGCTGGAGGTTATAGCGGTATCGATAATGGTTTCCATCGCCCTGACCGCCATCGGGGTGCCAAACGCGGTCCTGATTGGCGTCGTGGCCGGAGTGGCCAACATCATACCCTATTTCGGTCCTTTTATGGGGGCCGGGGTTGCCATTCTGACTGTGCTGGTAAACGGCAGTCCTTCCATAATGATCCTGTGGGTGGCCCTCACCATGTATCTGGTGCAGGTTATAGACAACAACATCGTGTATCCGGTAGTCGTAGGTACCACCATAAACATGCATCCCCTCATCGTGCTGCTGACCGTGTTGGCAGGTGGCTGGTTTGGCGGCATCCTGTGGATGTTGATCTCCGTTCCGCTTGTCTATATCTGCTATTCGATGCTGAGGGTCATATATGTCAATCTTAGAGAATTCCGTCTATTATAAAACAGAGGTAATATATGAGTATCACCGACAAATGTTATAGTTTCCTGGATGCCCGCCGTGCCATAGCACTGGGCTATTATCCATATTTTCGCGAAATCAGCTCTGAACAGGACACCGAAGTAATCTGCAACGGCCAGAAGATGCTGATGCTGGGTTCCAACAGCTATCTGGGCCTCACCAATCATCCCAGAGTTAAAGAAGCGTCTATTAAAGCCATCCAGAAATACGGCAGCGGATGCGCTGGCTCCAGATTCCTGAATGGGACGCTGGACATCCACATCGAGCTGGAAGCCGAGCTCGCGAAACTGGTGGGCAAGGAAGCCGCGCTGGCCTATCCTACAGGTTATCAGGCTAATCTGGGTTGCATCAGCGCCATGGTGCTCAAACACGAATACGTAATCACAGATAAACTGGACCACGCCTCCATTATCGATGGCTGCATGCTGTCACAGGGCACGATGTTGCGCTATAATCACAACGATATGAAGAGCCTCGAGATCGTGCTCAAGAAAATCGCCGGTAAAAACAGCCTGATCGTGGTGGACGGCATTTTCTCCATGGAAGGTGACATTGCCGATCTGCCCGCCATCTGCAAACTGGCTGCCAAATACGGGGCCAACGTGATGGTGGACGAAGCCCATTCCCTTGGCGTTTTAGGAGCTACGGGAGCTGGAGTGGCGGAGCATTTTGGCCTGATCAAAGAATCCGACTTTATAATGGGCACTTTCAGCAAATCACTGGCATCCGTGGGTGGTTTCATCGCCACCGACGAACAGCTGATCCACTATCTCAAGCATAAATCCCGCGCTTTGATCTTTTCTGCTTCCCTGCCCCCAGCCTCAACCGCCAGCGTGTTGGAAGCTCTCAAGATCATGGCTGAAGAACCGGAACGCATCCAAAGGCTGTGGGACAACACCAACTACATGCTGGCGGAGTTTAAAGCCATGGGCTACGACACCGGAACTTCCTGCACCCCGGTCATACCACTGCATGTGGGTGATATGATGGTCGCTTTTGAGATGTGGAAACGCCTGGGTGACGAGGGAGTATTCATCAATCCTGTCGTGCCGCCTGCCGTGCCGCCCAATTCCTGTTTGATCCGCACCTCTTTCATGGCCACCCACACCAGAGCGCAGCTTGATTTTGCCCTAGAGAAATTCCGCCGCATTGGCAAAGACCTCAAGGTGATCTAGCTCATACACATAAGTTTACAACAAATAAAATACATGGAGGAATCATGGCCAGCCAAAGCAGCGCCGAATTCTACAAAAACATCAAGGAGATGTCTCCCATTCGCGCGATCGCCGAAACGCTTCTCAACAACCACAACGTTCGCAAGATCGACATCCGGGAAGCCTATGAAATGGCCCGCAAACAACCGGGTGTATC